>JBQCCH010000167.1:0-13167 GCA_051962375.1 Tepidisphaeraceae bacterium | reverse complement strand
GTTTCCGAACCCCGCAAACCCCGTGTCGACTGGCACGGGGTTTGATCTATTTGCTCATGCGCCCTAGCCTAAAGGTTTGGGCGCAAGGAGCTTTTAAACATGGCAAAGATCATTGGAATTGACTTAGGAACGACGAATTCGTGCGTGGCGATCATGGAGGGCGATCAGCCCAAGGTGCTGATCAACCGATCCGGCAGCCGCATCACGCCGAGCGTCGTCGGTTTCACCGAAAAAGGCGAAGTTCTGGTCGGCCAGACCGCCAAGCACCAGCAGGTGACCAACCCGAAAAACACCGTCTTCAGCGTCAAGCGCTTCATGGGCCGTCGGCACAGCGAAGTCGCCAGCGAAGAAAAGATGGTGCCTTATGAAGTCACCGGCGGCGCCGAAGAATACGTGAAGATCAAAGTCCGCGGCAAAGAGTACACGCCGGAGCAAGTGTCGGCGTTCATCCTGCAGGACCTGAAAAAGACCGCCGAAGACTACCTCGGCGAACCCGTCACCGAAGCCGTCATCACCGTGCCGGCCTACTTCAACGACGCCCAGCGCCAAGCGACCAAAAACGCCGGTGAAATCGCCGGCCTGAAGGTCCTGCGCGTGCTCCCGGAACCCACCGCCGCCGCGTTGGCGTACGGCTTGGAGAAAAAGGCGAACGAAAAGATCCTCGTGTTCGACCTGGGCGGCGGGACGTTCGACGTCTCGGTGCTCGACGTCGGCGACGGCATCTTCGAAGTTCTCTCCATCGCCGGCGATACGCACCTCGGCGGTGACGACTTCGACGAAGAACTCATCAACTACCTGGCCGAAGAATTCCGCAAAAAGGAAGGCATCGACCTGCGCAAAGACCCGATGGCCCTGCAGCGGCTCAAAGAAGCCGCCGAAAAGGCCAAGATCGAGCTTTCCAATGCGATGGAAACCACCGTCAACCTGCCGTTCATCACGGCCGACGCGTCGGGGCCCAAGCACATGCAGGAAACCATCACCCGTGCCAAGTTCGAGCAGATCATCAGCAAGCTCGTCGAAAAATGCCGCAAGCCGGTGCTCGACGCGCTCAAGGATGCCAAGCTCGAAGCCAAGCAGATCGACGAAGTCGTCCTCGTCGGCGGCAGCACCCGCGTGCCGATGGTCCAGAAAATGGTCAAGGAACTCTTCGCCGGCAAAGAGCCGAACAAGAGCGTGAACCCTGACGAAGTCGTCGCCATCGGCGCCGCCATCCAGGGCGGCATCGCCAAGGGTGACGTCAAGGACATCCTGGTGCTCGATGCCACGCCGCTGAGCCTGGGCGTGGAGACGATGGGCAACGTCATGACGGTGCTCATCCCGCGCAACACCACGATCCCGACCAGCAAGTCCGAAGTGTTCAGCACGGCCGCCGACAATCAGTCGGCCGTCACGATCAACGTCCTGCAGGGCGAGCGGCCGATGAGCAAGGACAACCGCCTGCTCGGCACCTTCAATCTGGAAGGCATCGCCCCCGCCCCGCGCGGCACGCCGCAGATCGAAGTGACGTTCAACATCGACGTCAACGGCATCCTCAACGTGACCGCCAAGGACAAGGGCACCAACAAGGAAGCCAAGGTCACGATCCAAAACTCCGGCGGCCTCAGCAAAGAGGAAGTCGAGAAGATGAAGCGTGAAGCCGAAGCCCACGCCGACGAAGATAAGAAGCGCCGCGACACCATCGACGCCAAGAACAAGGGCGAATCCGTCGCTTACCAAGCCGAACGCGACCTGAAAGAGCACGGCGACAAGGTCGACGCCGCCGTTCGCACCGACATCGAGCGGGCGATCAACGAGCTCAAGGACGCCCTCAAGGGTGACGACGGCGAAGTCATCACCAAGAAGACCGAAGCGGTGATGACCGTCAGCCAAAAGCTCGGCGAAGCCATTTACAAAGCCCAGGCCGCGGCCGCGGGCGCTCCGGGAACGGATTCCGCCGCCCCCGAAGCTCAGTCCGATCGCGCCACCGCGACGGAAGGCAAGAAAGACGACGACGTCATCGATGCCGAGTACGAAGTGAAGGAGTAATCGCCCCCGAACTTCGCACGTTTGTTCAATCTTCCAGGGCCCCGGACGCCGCAATCGTCCGGGGCCTTGGCGTTTTCAGAGGAACGGCGTTCGCATCGCTTGCGATAGTGCGTATCATCGGGCTTATGCTCGAAAAGACGTTCGCAAAATGGTGGCTCAGTCGGGTGGTGCCGTACGTCGACGTGCCCCCCGAAAAACTTGCCGCCGAGCGCGAAGCCATCGCCCGCCAGCAGCATTACAACGAAAACTATCACCGTTTCATGACCACCGCGGTCCTGCCCGCCGTCGACAACCTGGTCAAGCTCCTCGCCAGCAATCGCGTCGTGCATCGCGTCAGCACCTGGGGCAACCAGCTTGCGATCCGCATTCACCTGGTCTGGCGCTGGGGCGAAATCGTCATCACGCAAAGCCACGAAGACGCCGTCACGTTTGAACACCACATCATCACCGAAGGTGAAAAACGCGGCGATGATTCGAGCGAAGACCACACGCACCAGTACGACCTTCGCGACCCGCTCCCCACGGCGATCGCCGAGCAGGAGCTGCAGTTTTTCCTGTCGCGCCTCGCCCAGGACCTGTACGAAATGGAGCCGCAGCCCGAAATCCCGCCCGGCGAAAAGTCGCCCGAGCAGTAATCGCACCACCGGAGCAATCACATGGCCGACATCGATCCGAAGCAGCGTTTCACGACCCGCACAGCCGACTATGTCGCGGGTCGGCCGGGCTATCCGGAGCAGGTGATCGACGTGCTCGAAGAACGCATCGGCTTCGACGCCGCCTGGACCGTCGCCGACATCGGCGCGGGCACGGGCATCTCGGCCGAGCTGTTTTTGAACAACAAGAATCCCGTCTTCGTCGTCGAGCCCAACGACGCCATGCGCCAGACCGCCCAGCGGCAGCTCGCCCGCCACAAGCGCGCCACGTTCGTCGCCGGCGAGGCGGCGGCCACGCGGTTGCTGGATGAATCGATCGATCTGGTCGTCGCCGCGCAGGCGTTTCACTGGTTCGATCGCCCGGCCTTCGCCGCCGAGTGCCGCCGCATCTGTCGCCGGGATGGCTACCTGCTGCTGATGTGGAACGAGCGCCTCGCCGCCGGCTCACGCTTCGCCGAAGCCTACGAGCAATTGCTGATCGATCACGGCACCGACTACACGCGCGTCGATCACCGCACGCTCACCCCGGATCAGATCGCCGAGCCCTTCGCCGCCCCCGGCCCCGTGCGCGTCGAACTGCCGAACGAACAATGGCTCGATTACGACACGCTCCTGGCGCGCTTGCGTTCGTCAAGTTACACGCCCGCCCCCGGTTCCGCGCGCTACGATGCAATGGTGGGCGCGTTGCGCCAGCTGTTTGATCGCACCAGCGAAGAAGGGCGGGTGCTCATGCAGTACCGAACGGAACTGCACATCGGCCGTGTTCATGGCAAATGAGCAGCGGTCGGCCCGGTTGTTGAATCGAAATTCAGATGTTGTTGTGGAGTTGAAGTATGTCGCGAAAGATTGCCTTGGTGGGCCACTGTGGCCCGGATAGTTACATGCTGCGGTCGCAGGTGAAGCATGCGATCAAGGATTCGCAGGTGGACATGATCACTCACGCCGCCGGCCTTGAGCGGGCGATCGCCGAGGGCGTCGAACTGCTGCTGGTCAACCGCGTGCTCGATGGCTCGTTCGATGACCAAGAGGGCGTCTCCCTCATCAAGCGCATCGCCGCCACCCATCCGCACGTCGCCACGATGCTGATCAGCAACTATCCCGAATCGCAACAAGCCGCCGAGGCGGCCGGCGCGCGCCCGGGGTTCGGCAAATCCGAAGTCGGGTCCGCCAAGATGCGCGACGCGCTCCTCGGAGCGTTGGTATGAACGCTTTCGCGGCGCTGACCCCGGTTGCAGGACGAGCGCGTAGCCATCCGATGCGCGCGAGGGGCTGGCTTGCCATTGCGATGCTTTGGGCCGGCCCCGCGCTCGCCCAATCGCCGGCCGGCCCCGCAATTCAGCCCACGACCCAGCCCGCCGCCGACACCGCCGCAGTGCCAGCATCCGACTCCGCCACGACACAACCCGCCACCCAGCCCGCCACCCGGCCCACGGCCGCTGTCTCCGCGGATGCCGCGACGCTGTTGGAAGCGATTGCGCACGCCTATCGCGCCGCACCGGCTCTCAAAGTGGCCGGCACCCTCGTCGGCGATTTCGATGTCGCGGGCCGGCACCAGACATTCCATCTGCCCGTCACCGGCGTCACCGACGGCCATGGCCGATTCCTTCACACCGCTCGCGGCGCGGGCTTGCTCGTCAGCGACGGCGCCGACGCGTTTCTTTACGATCAGAAGCGCAACAGCTTCGCAAAGCTCGATGCGACCGCCGGCCGCGCGCCCACCGATCAAATCGATCCCGCCATCGTCAGCGTGCTGCTCGACGAAAATCCGTCGCTGCTGCTCGCCGTCTGTGATGCGCCGGCCGATGTGTTGAAGGCGTGCGCGACGTCCATTCATTTGCCTCTCATTTATTTCCCTTCAATTCATTCATCGTCGCAATCAAAAGACTCGCAATCAGCGGTGTCGCAACCGAGGGCTTCCACGCTCGTTCTGGAAACACCCGACAAGTGCTACACCTGGGACGTCGATCCGGACACGTATTTTCTCACACGCTGCACGATCGATTTCAGCCCGGCCTTCAAGGCGCGCCACGCGGCGGGCGTGAAGCGCGTGTCGGCCGTCCTCATCTACACGTCGACCACCACCGACGCGCCGCCTGCCGAGGCGTTTTCCTGGTCGCCGCCGCCGGGCAGCACGGAGATGTCGCTGGGCCGAGAACTTTTGAAGAAGAATCTTGCCGACGAATCGCCCGCCACCCAACCCTGAAGCGCCATTCGATGTTCTTATTGGGCGTCACGCCTGGTTAGGGACATCCATTAAAAAAGTTTTACCCAAATCGGTCGATGAAAAGACCATGACGGCAGTGGGTTGTGTCGGTACCACTGTCGACTTTTAAGGGGTGGCTCTCAGCACAGGCAACCATGGACGCCCAGCTTCTCGATCGCATTAAATCGTGTGACAATCTCCCGTCTTTGCCCACCATTGCGGTGCAGGTTCTCGAACTCGCTCAGAAGGAAACCGTCGACATCCAGGAAATCGCCCGCACGATTTCCAAGGATCCGGCGTTGTCAGCCAAAATACTTAAAACGGTTAACTCAAGCTTTTATGGCCGCTCGCAGCAGGTCAGCAGCATCAGCCAGGCGCTGGTGATCATGGGCCTGCAATCGGTGAAGACGCTGGTGCTCGGCTTCTCGCTCGTCAGCAGTTTGTTCAAGAACAAAAAGAATGTCGGCCGGTTCGATCATGTGAAATATTGGCGTCACAGCATCTATCACGCGACGGCCGCCAAGCTCGTCGCGCGAAAGCTCGGCGTCCCGCAACAGGAAGAAGCCTTCCTGATCGGTCTGCTGGCGGACCTAGGCATGCTCGTCATGGACACCGTCATCGGCGACCCGTACGGCCAAACCCTGGTGAACGCCGCTTCGCATGATGACGTGGCGCGGATCGAGCAGCAGGTCTATTCGATGACGCATGCCCAGATCAGCGGCGTCATGCTGCAAAGCTGGAAACTGCCGGCCCTGCTGGTGACGCCCGTCGCCCAGCATCACAATGCCGACACCGTCACTGAGCCCTTGCTCAAAACGCTCACGCAGATCGCGGCCTTCGCCTCGCGGTGCGCCGACGTCTTCATCGACGCCAACGCCGCCGACGGCATCGCCGAGGTGCGGGCCGCGGGCAAAAAGCTGTTCAATTGCGAAGTCGAAGCCGTCGACGCGCTGCTGGCGGATGTCGGCACGAAGACCCACGAAATCGCCTCGCTGTTCGAGATCAAGCTCGGCGAAAATGACTCCTTCGAATGCGTCCTGCGCCGGGCCAATCAGACGCTCGTGCAATTGATGCTCCAGGCGCAGCAGAAGCAGGCGACGCTCCGCGAACAGAACGCGGCCCTGAAGCAGCAGGTCATCACCGATCTGCTCACCGGCCTGACCAACCGCGCCGGCTTCGACGGACAAAGTGAACTGATCTGGGCCGAGGCGGATCTGAAGCAGCAGGCGTTTTCGCTGGTGATGATCGACATCGACCGATTCAAAACCATCAACGACACCTACGGCCACGGCGGCGGCGACGAAGTGCTGCGCGAAGTGGGCAAGCTGCTCAAATCAAGCGTGCGCGGCCAAGACATCGCCTGCCGGTACGGCGGCGAGGAATTCGTCCTGGTCCTGCCCGACACGACGCGCGACATCGCCGCGATCATCGCCGACCGGATCCGCTGCGCGCTCGAAACCCGCACGATCACCTGCGAAGGGATCAACATCCCGGTGACGGCCAGCTTCGGCGTGTCGGCGTACGAACCGGGCGGGCCCCTGCGCACCCTGCAGCACGTGATCAAGGCGGCCGACCTGGCGCTGTATGAGTCGAAAAACACCGGCCGAAATCGCGTCAAAGTCTTCAACCCCGTCGGCCAGCCCAAGGCCGCCTGAGGTCGACGATGGCAAAAGTCGGGGAGCACGCAGTTTTTGCTTGCTATTTTCCCTAACGCGCGTACATTGCGCCTCAGCATTTTGACGGTGTGTCATGGATGACGCACGGAAGTGAGCCCGCTCGCGTAGGTGCATGCCAAGGATGGCGATGTCATCGCGCCC
Source organism: Tepidisphaeraceae bacterium (assembly GCA_051962375.1). Lineage (GTDB taxonomy): Bacteria > Planctomycetota > Phycisphaerae > Tepidisphaerales > Tepidisphaeraceae > RYN-431. Next base: position 6,469 of record JBQCCH010000167.1, on the reverse strand, counting down.
CGCATCGACTTCAATTTCCCAATTGTGGCAGGTCCCGCTGCTGGCCGTTTCGGTCGGGCTGTTCGGGTATGCCGCATACTTGCTTTGGGACCCAAAGCCCGGCCCCACGGTCGAGCAGCAGCTGCTCGTCGCGCGCCAATACCTCGATGCCGAACGTCCCGAGGCGGCCGTTGAGCAGCTGAATCGCATCATCAAGCTCGACAAGCTCACGCCCGAGCAACAGGCCCGCACGCACTTGCTGTTCGCCGAGGGCTTGGAGCAGTTTCAGGCCGTCAAGCACCTGACGATCCCCGCACTGCAGATGCGCGTGATCGAACAAACCCGTTACGCCCTGGCCCTGGGCAAGCAGATTGACGGCCCCAGCTATCGCCGGCTGGGCGAAGCGTACGAGTCGATCGGCAAGCCGGACGAAGCCCTCAGCAGCTACAAAAAATCGGAGCGCATCGATCCGCAGCACTCGCTCCGCCTGGCGCGAAAGATCATCGAACTGGAACTCGACGGCTCCAACACCGCCGCCGCCGACGCCGAACTGCAAGACTACCTGAAAATGCCCGGCCTCAGCGATGCCGAACGCTGCTGGGCGCTCGGCGAGCGGGCGCAGGTTCAGACCGATCTCGGCAATTTCGTGGACGCCCGCGTCCTGCTCGATCAAGCCCTCAAACTGTCGGCCGACCCGATGCAGGAAGCGGAAATTGATTACCGCATCGGGTACGTCGCCTACCACGTCGGCCAGCTGGATGAGTCCGAGCGCTACCTCCGCGCCGCCCGCGAACAATTCCGCGGCCGCCATCCGCTCGATGCCGACGCCTCGCTCCTGCTCGGGAAAATCGCCCAGTCGCGCAATCAGCCCGCAGTGGCGATGACCTTTTACCAGAACATCCTGACCAACTTCCCCGAAGCCAAATCCCGCCCGCTGGCAACGTTGGGGCTGGGGCTGTGCCGGGCGATGCAGAAACAGGATGACGCGGCCCTGGAGGACATGATCTCCGTGGCCAAGGAAGTCGATCAGCGCGATCGGCTGGCGAGCCTTCGTCCGGAAGTCATCGCCGGCCTGAAGCAAGCCGGCGATTTGCTCGGCGGCCACGGCAATTACCAGGGCCAGATCGAACTCGCCGCCTACGAGCAGATGCTCCGCCAGACGCCGACAGCCGAGTTCTTCAGCCGGCTGGCGGGGGTGTACGGGCGACGCGCCGATCAACTCGAACAAGCCGCCGCCGACGCCGATCCTGCCGAGCGAATCAAGGACGAGCAACAAGTCCGCGACTTCCGCACCAAGGCGGGCGATTGCTACGTCGCCTTCTCCCAGAAACAGACGCTGACTGACGACAAGGGGTATGCCGACTCATTGTGGCAGGGCGTTGAGATGTACGAACGCGCCGCCAACACGCCGGCCGCCATCTCCGCGCTGGAATTGTTCGTCGCACAGCGGCCGTCGGATCCGATGACGCCCGACGCCATGCTTCGCCTGGGCCGCGCCTACCAGGCGCAGGGCCAGCTCGATAAGGCAATCGCGGTTTATCAGCGGAACCAGGTCACGTATCCCAAATCCCTGGCCGCGAGCAAGTCGGCGATTCCGCTGGCGCAGGCGTTCATCGCCCAGGGGCCCGGCTCGTTCGACAAGGCGCGTGCGGTGTTGGACAGCGTGCTGGACAACAACCTCATGCTGGACCCGGCCTCGAACGAATTTCGCCAGGCCCTCTACGAAATCGGCCAGCTCGATTACCGCACCGGCCATTACCCCGAGGCCATCTCGCGGTTTTCCGAATTTTCCAAGCGCTACCCGCAGGATGATCACCTGGGGGAGGTGCTGTTCATGATGGGCGAAAGCCATCGCCGGGTGGCCGAATCGCTTGAGAAGCAGATCGCCGACGCCAAGGCCGGCTCCGGCCACGCCGCCGAGCTCGCCGACATGCAGAATTCCCGCAAAGAGCGGCTGAACGACGCCAAGACGCTCTACGACCGCGTCGTCGATCTCTACTCGCAGTCCGCACCGTCGACCGACACCGAAAAGCTGTACTACAAGCTCGCCAATTTCTATCGCGCCGACTGCCTGTATGACTTAGGCCAATACCAGGATGCGATCACGCTCTACGACAAGGCCGCCTTCCGGTTTCATGATGATCCGTCGTCGCTGGCGGCAAACGTTCAAATCGTAAACGCCTGGTGCAAGCTCGGCCGGCCCGATCAGGCAAAGGCCGCCAATGAGCGGGCGAAATGGCTCCTGCGGCGCATCCCGCCCGAAGCCTTCGGCGATGGCTCCTTCACCATGCCAAAAGCGTATTGGGAACAGTGGCTCAAGTGGTCGAATGAATCCGGAATGTGGTGATCGAATGAACGCGACTGAGAATCCCATGCTCGAATCGCTCAAGGCCCAGGTCATGTGCTACCGCCAGCTGCATAAGCTGTCCGACCTGCAGCGATCCTACATCCGCGAAAACCAGACCGATGAACTGCTCACCGTGCTCGAAAAACGGTCCGGCCTGCTCGGTGAAATCGCCCGGCTTGAGAAAGACGTCGCCCCGCTGAAGCGGCAGTGGGCGATCGCCTCCGTGGGACTCGCGGCAGAGCAACGGGCGCTGGCGGAAAAAATGATCGGCGAAGCCAAGGCGCTGCTGCAATCGATCACGCAGGCGGATCAGGATGACGTGCTCATCCTCCAGCAGCGCAAGCTCAACATCGGCAAGCAAATTCAGCAGACGACCTCCGCCCGCGCGATCAACACCCGCTATTCCGCCGCCGCCTACGGCACGCCGATGGGCGGTTCGCGGCTCAACGTGAAACAATGACGCGTAATACAGTGACCGCGTGAACCAATGACCACCGCCGCCGAAACAACCACGCCCCATGCCCAGCGCATCGAAGAGCTGGGGCGCATCATCATGGCCTACTCGGAGGTCACCGAGCGCCTGCAGATTTCGCACGACGAGCTGAAGAATCGCGTCTACGCCCTGCAGCAGGAATTGAGCGAAAAGAACCGCGAGCTGGAGCGCAGCAACCGCCTGGCCGCCCTGGGTGAGATGGCCGCGGGATTGGCGCATGAAATCCGCAATCCGCTGGGCGGCATCCAGCTGTATGCGTCGCTGCTCGCACAGGACGTCGCCGACCGGCCCGACTCGCTCAAGACCGTCGGCAAGATCGTTTCAGGCGTGAAGCGGCTGGAATCGCTCGTCTCGCAGGTGTTGCAATTCACGCGAGAAATCGTCGCCCACCCGCAGCGGTGCGATGTCGCGGAGATCGTCGCCGAAGCGGTCGAGATCGCCTCCAACAAAGCGTCACAAGCCGACGTTCGGCTCACGCTCGATTCGCCGCCGTCGCTCGTGTGCGAGGTGGATTCGCACTTGATCACGCAGGCGGTCCTCAATCTGGTGCTCAACGCGATCGAAGCCTCGGCCGACCATTCCGGCGGGAGCGTTTGCGTATCGTTGACGCCGGTTGCAGCGGGGCGGCTGTCGCTGATTGTCGAAGACAACGGGCCGGGGATTCCGGCCGAGATTCTGGATCGGATTTTCAACCCGTTCTTCACCACCAAAGATGAAGGCACCGGGCTGGGGTTGTCGATCGTGCATCGCATCGTCGAAGCGCATGGCGGGGTCATCACCGCCACGCAACGTGGCGGGGGCGGGGCGCGATTTGAGATTCGTCTGTAGACCACACGCTAGACCAAAGGATTGGCCATGGCACGCATCGTAGTTTGTGACGACCAGGAACTGATCCGCGATTCGCTCACGGCCATTCTCTCGCGCGAAGGGCACGAAGTCGCGGCCGCCGGTGATGGCCCGCAGGCGCTCGTGCGGCTCGCGCAGGGCAAGGCCGATCTGCTCATCACCGATCTGAAAATGCCCAAGATGAGCGGCCTGGAATTGCTCGCCGAAGCCAAAAAGCTCCGCCCCGACATCCCCGTCGTCTTGATGACCGCCTTTGCCACCGTGCAGACCGCCGTCGAAGCGATGAAGCTCGGCGCTTACGACTACATCCAGAAGCCCTTCGAAGGAGACGAAATCAAGCTGCTCGTCGAGCGAACGCTCGAACACAGCCGCCTGCGGCAAGAGAACGCCGTCCTCCGGTCGGCCGTCGCCGAAGTCAACGCCCCAAAGCCCCTGATCGGCGGCTCGCCGGTGATGGAAGCCGTCAAAACCAAGATCGAACGCGTCGCCAAATCCTCCGCCACCGTGCTCATCCGCGGCGAGAGCGGAACGGGCAAGGAAGTGGTCGCCCGCGCGATCCATGCCGCCAGCGATCGCGCTGATCGCCCGATGCTCGCGGTGAACTGTGCGGCGCTATCCGAAAGCCTGCTGGAATCCGAACTCTTCGGCCATGAGAAAGGCGCGTTTACCGGCGCCGACAAGCTCCGTCGCGGCCGATTTGAATTGGCCGACGGGGGCACGCTCCTGCTCGACGAAATCAGCGAAATCCCGCCCGGCCTGCAGGCCAAGCTGCTTCGCGTGCTGCAGGAAAGCTGCTTCGAACGCGTCGGCAGCAGCACCACGCAGATGGTCGATGTCCGCGTGATCGCCACCAGCAATCGCGATCTGGAAACCGAAGTCGAAGAGGGCAATTTCCGCCAGGACCTGTTCTACCGCCTGAATGTCGTGCCGATCGATCTGCCGCCGCTGAGCGAACGCGCGGACGATGTCGCCGAGCTCGTGAAGCATTTCCTTCACCGCATCGCCAAGCGCGACAACAGCGCATTCAAGCACGTCGAGCCTGAAGCGATGCGCCTGCTCCAGCAATATTCGTGGCCCGGCAACGTCCGCGAGCTGCAAAACATCGTGGAGCGTGCGGTGATCCTGGAAACCGATCCGGGCGTCATCCGGGCGGAAACGATCTCGCCCTGGCTGCGCATGGCCGCCACCAGCACCACGATGCCCGCCCCCGGCGAGCCGCTGCTCGACCTGGCCGGCAAGCCGCTGGCGGATATCGAGCGTCACGTAATTCTGTCCACCCTCGAACGCTTCAAAGGCCACCGCGTCAAGACCGCCATGTCGCTGGGCATCGGCCTGCGGACGCTCGGCATGAAGCTCAAGAAGTGGAAGGAAGAAGAAGTCTGCGAAGAAGTGGGCGCATAATCTGCGCCAGCGCCACCCGCCCGACGATCCGCCCGCGGATCGCACGGAAGGCGCCGGGGGAAAAATATGCCGTGGTTTCCGCGGTTTGCCGCACTCCCGGCGGGGGGCGGGGCGGCAAGTTTCGGTTACGGCCGACTGTGGCACGGGTTTTGAAGAAGGAGCCAGCGAATGTTCATCGACCGCCTGATCAATCAAGGAAACATGCCGCTTCTGGAGAAGTCGGTGAAGTTTTCCGAAGCCAGGCACGATTTGCTCGCCGAAGACATCGTCAATCTGTCGACGCCGAACTATCGGCAGAAGGATTTGTCGGTCGATCGGTTTCAGCAAATGTTGAGTGAGCAGGTCGAACATCCGGAAACCCCGGATGAATCGCTCGACAAGTTGTCGTCCGACGATGACCTGTCAAAAAGCCAACTGTTGTTTCACGACCGGAACAACCGCTCGGTCGAACAATTGATGTCCGACCAGGCGCAGAACGCCCTGATGCACAACCTGATGACCGAACTCCTCCGAAAGCAGTTCAGCGAAATTCAGGAAGCGATCAAGGAACGGCCGACCTAATGAGAATCGTCGGAGACGGTTCTGGGGCAATGGCAGCGCCCGGCGACGGGCCAACAGGAGAGACAGATGTTTGATGCATTGGACATGGGCGCCGGCGGGCTGGTCGCACAACGGGCCCGGATGGACACGATTGCCAACAACGTCCTCAACATCAACACCACGCGCAACGAAAAGGGAGAAAAGATCCCGTTTCGCCGTCGCATCGCGATCTTCCAGGCCGGCGATGGTCGTGGCGGGCAGGGCGTGCACGTGAAGGAAATCCGCCAGGACCCGTCCCCGTTCCAAAAGCGCTACGAGCCTGGCAATCCCGACGCCGACAGCCAGGGCATGGTCCTGTACCCCAATGTTGACCTCTCCACGGAATATGTGAACATGCTCGAAGCCAGCCGGGCCTACGATGCGACGGTCACCATGATGGAAACGACCAAATCGATGTACAGCGCATCGCTGCGATTGCTGGCATAAGGTAGTTTTTAGCGTTGACCTTTGAGAGTGGACCGTTCAGAAATCGCCCGCGAAGGATGTGACCCTCAGCCGACTGCTCTGAACGCTCGTTTATGATCGACCGCATCACCAACCTCGCCGGCTCGCAGCTGACCAAGTCGGCCACGGGCGCCGCGTCCACCGGCGAAACGGGTGGGGCGAATTTCGCCGACATGCTCAAGAAGCAGATCGGCGAGGTTTCCCAGATGCAGCAAGACGCCAGCCAGGCGGTTCAAGACTTGGCCACCGGCAAGAATAAGGACGTCACCGGCGTTTTCGTCGCGGTCGAAAAGAGCGAAACCGCCTTCAAAACGCTCCTGGCCATCCGCAGCAAATTGCTCGACGCCTACGACGAAATC
>JBQCCH010000166.1:0-5463 GCA_051962375.1 Tepidisphaeraceae bacterium | reverse complement strand
GCCGTCGCGATCGGCATCGTCATCGAGCGCGGCCGACTCCTCATCTGCCAGCGCAAAGCGACGGCGGTGCTCGGGGGGCTCTGGGAATTTCCCGGCGGCAAGGTCGAGCCCGGCGAGTCCGACGCCGACGCCGCCATCCGCGAACTCCGTGAAGAGCTCGGCATCGTCGTGCGCCCGATTGAACACCTCGCCCCCATCACCCACACCTATCCGCACGCCACCATCCGCCTGCAACCGATCCTGTGCAGGCTCGTCGACGGCTCGCCGCGCGCGATCGAGTGCGTCGACTTCCGATGGGTCGCCCCTGAAGCGCTGCGAGATTACACCTTCCCCGAAGCAAACGGCCCGCTGCTCGGCATCGTGGCCGCCCATCCGCGCGTGCTGACCGACTGCTGAATCCTTCGCGCCCGCAAATCACCCGCTTGATTGTCCGGACGGATTCCCCTAAACGAATAGCCGAATGAATCTGTGGCTCTTCCTTTCCCTCGCCGCCGCCAGCGGGCTGATGATGCTCCTGGAGATGCGCGGCGTGCCCGTCGTCCTGCAACTGCCATTCAAGGGCGACATCAAGCGCGAAAGCCAATTCCTCGCCCAATTCGGCCAGGCCGTCGCCACGGTGATCGTGATGGCTTTGATTTACTCGTTCGAACACACCCCCGCCGGCGGACGCAAGGCGATGGCGGTGCTCGCGGCGGTGTTCGGAACGTCGGCGGCCTGCTTCGTCATCAAGCGCCTCACCGGCCGCGTGCGCCCCAATCGCGAAAACGCCGGCAAATTCCTCGGCCCCTCGCTCAAGCACGCCAATTGGCGCGAAAGCTTCCCCTCCAGCCACAGCGCGTGTGCGATCGCTCTCTCCGTGGCGCTCACCACCCTCTATCCGCAGGCGGCCATCGTCTTCTGGACACTCGGGCTCATCACCGCCATCCTTCGCTATCTCATGGACGCTCATTGGCCCAGCGATGTGCTCGCCGGCATCGCCCTGGGATACGCCATCGCGTACAGCATCATGCTCGGCTTCGGCTATACGCAGCACTGGCTCAGCTGATTGCGTCGACGGACTGTCGCGGGGAACTGCCGCGTTCGATCGCTTGCGTTCGTATCCCGATCGCGATACAAGCCCGCGGTGAAGTTGGAACGATCCGCCGGCGTCGTCTTGTATCTGGATCCGTCTCGCCCCGGAGCACCCGCGGCGCACACGCCTGACGCGCGGCGGTTTCTCCTGCTCGATTACGGCTCCCACTGGGATTATCCCAAGGGCCATGTCGAACCCGGCGAAGATGACCCCACCGCCGCCCGCCGAGAATTGCAGGAAGAAACCGGCATCACCGATTGTGAGTTCGTCGACGGATTCACCCGCGAAATGACCTACATGTTCCGCGGCCGACGCGGGGGCCTGATCAAGAAAACCGTCGTCTTCTTTCTCGGCCACACCCGCGAATCCAGCGTGACGCTCTCTCACGAGCACGTCGGCTTCGCCTGGGTGACGCCCGACGAAGCCCTCAAAAAACTCACCTACCCCAACGCCAAGGCCATGCTCAACGCGGCGCTCGATCACTTGAAGCAGACGCACTGATCGCGTCGACGATCGCCTGCGTCGACCGCACACGCCCCATCCGCGGGAACACGTGCGTCATCGCCAATCCATGCGCGTCGGCCGACACCGTGCTCATCGCGTCTTCAGCAAAGATCAAGTGATATCCCCGATCGAAAGCAGCCCGGGCCGTCGACTCGACGCCGAAATTCGTCGCCACCCCGCCCAGAATGATCGTGCGGATCTGCCGGCGGCGCAGCTGCTGATCCAGGCCCGTCCCGTAAAACGCGCCCCATTGCCGCTTGGTAATCAACACGTCGCCGGGATGGCGTCCCAGCTCGGGCATCAGCTCGCACGCATCGGTCGGCGGCGGCGGACTGCCGGGCGGACGCATCGGCTGGTCTACTGGCAACGGCAGCACCTGCGTCACATCCACATTCACCAGCACGACCAACCCGCCCCCCGCCCGCACCGCATCGGCCAACCGCACCGCATTCGACACCACATCGGCCGCCGCATGCGGCGCCAGCGGACGCCCTACGATGCCCCGTTGCAGGTCGATCAACACCAACGCCGTCGTTGGAACATCCAGAGAAATTGAGTCGCTCATCGCCCGGGATCGTAGGCGGGTGATCGACTAATCGCCCTTGCTCTTCGCCGGAGCCGCGGCCGGCGCGGGGGCGGCGGCCGGCGCGGGGGCGGCGGGCTTCTCCGCTTTAGGCGCGTCGGCCTTGGGGGTTTCGGTCTTGGCAGGTGCGTCAGCCTTGCTCTCCGATTTCGCCCCGCCGGCTTCCTTGTCTTTCTTTGCCGCGTCCTGGTATCCCTTGGAGCGGTAATCGGTCTCGTAAAACCCGCCCCCTTTGAACAAAATCCCCGCCCCCGTCCCGATCTTCCGCCGCACTTTCAGCTTGTGGCAGACCGGGCATTCCTTGATCGGGTCAGCCTTGATGGACTGAAACTGCTCGAACTCGTGCTCGCACGCTTCGCAGATGTATTCGTAAGTAGGCATAAGGATCAGTGGATCGGTTTATTCGTTGATCGGTGGATCGGTTGACCAGTTGATCTGTTAATCAGTTGATCTGTGGCGCGCTGGAACTGTGATCGTCGCCGATGCGCCACAGATCAACCGATCAACACATCAACAGATCAACACCTCCACCCATCAACCCTTCTTCTACTTCGCTTTCGCCACCACCACCAGGGCGCTGCGGACCAGCTCGCCGTTCAAGGCATACCCCGTCTGCGCCAGCCGCGCGACGGTGCCTTCCGGCTGGTCGCTCGGCTCATGCATGACCGCCTGATGGACGTGCGGATCAAACGCGTCGCCCGGCTTCGGCGCGATCGTTTCCACGCCAAAGCGCTTCAGCAGGTCGATCCATTGATCATGCACCAGCCCGACGCCCTTCAGGATCGTGGCCGCCTCCGCCTTGGCCGGGTCCACGCCGATCGCACGCTCCAGGTTGTCGATCAACGGCAACTGGCTTTCGATCAGTTTCGACAGCTGATACTGCACGCGCGTTTCCAGGTCGGCTTCCAAACGCTTGCGCGAGTTCTGGAAATCCGCCTGCGCCCGCGCCAGCTTTTCAAACAGCGCGTTCTTTTCGGCACGCAGGTTCTCGATTTCGCCCGCGTCGGCGCCCTTCAAGCGCTCTTCGCCCAGCGGGCTGTCGGGATCCAGTTCCAGGTCATCTTTTTTATTTTCGTTCGCCATAAATCATCCGTTGAGAATCGAGGTGTTGAGTCGTCAATCGGCAGAGCACTGTACGACTTGACCTCGACATGATTCAACAATCCAACGCCAGTTCTTTCAATCCCCGCGCCAGTTCTTTCAATCCCCGGTGACGGCCTCTTTCAGCTTCTCCCAGAACCCTTTTTTCTGAGGCATCACCAGCGTGTCTTCGGTCGCCGCGAAATCGCGGAGCAACTGCTTTTGCTTCTCGTTCATCTTCTTCGGGATTTCGATGATGATCTGCACGACTTCATCGCCGCTGCGATGGCTGCGCACGTCGGGCAGGCCGCGCCCCTTGATCTTGAAGATCTCGCCGTGCTGCGTGCCGGCGGGGATGTCGATCATCTCGTTCTTTTTGAGCGTCGGCACTTCGATCTCAGCGCCAAGGGCCGCCTGTGTGAAGCTGATCGGCACCTGGCAGACGATGTCGTTGCCATGACGCGTGAAGACCGGATGGGGCTTAACGCTGATGTAGCAGTGCAGATCGCCGGGCGGGCCGCCATTGTCGCCGGCTTCGCCTTCACCGGCGATGCGGACCGCCTGCCCTTCATGCACGCCGGCCGGGATTCGAACGGTGACCACGCGCTTGCGTCCCACCTTGCCCACGCCGCCGCACTCCGGGCATTTGTCCTTGATGACCTGGCCGCGCCCGCGGCAATTCGGGCAGGCGGTCACCATCCGGAACATGCCGCCGAACCCCTGCTGGGCGACGCGGCCTTGCCCCTGGCACGTCGGGCACGTCACCGGGCCGCTCCCTTTTTTCGCGCCCGACCCGTCGCAGACCTCGCAGGTGTCCTGCTTTTCAAATTCGATGGATTTTTCCGCCCCCTGCGCCACCTCGGCGAGCGTGAGTTCGACCTGCGTTTCCAGATCGAACCCGCGGGTCGGCCGATTGCCTTGCGGGCCCGCCTGCTGGCGCCGCCCGCCGAACCCGCCGAAGATGTCGTCGAACATCGAAAAAATGTCGCCGACGTCCATCCCCGAAAAGTCATGCGCCTGCCCCTGCACGCCCTGGTGGCCGAACTGGTCGTACCGTTGGCGCTTCTGGGCGTCCGAAAGCACTTCGTAGGCCTCGGCACATTCCTTGAACAGCAGTTCCGCCTGGTGATCGCCCGGATTGCGATCGGGATGATATTTCATCGCCAGCTTGCGGTAGCTTCGCTTGATCTCGTCTTCGGTCGCGGTGCGCGACACGGAGAGCACTTCGTAATAATCTCGTTTAGCTGTTGCCACATTCATATCCGTATCGATGGAGGGGCCCGCCCAACCATTGGGCAGACCGTGGGGCCCGGGAGCCCGTCAATTCTAGCCGACAAGCCGCCGCACACCAACGCCTCGCGCCCGCTCAACCCCTCACAACAGCAGCAACCCCGCGCACAACGCCAGCCCCGCCACCAGGAATGCGACGTAATCGCCGACGCGCCCCGATTGCAGCGCCCGCAGCCCTCTCAACCCCGGCCGCCCGATCCGACCGATCGCCCCGGCGACCGAGCGCGGCACCAGTCGCGGGCAAAGCGCCCACACGACCAGCAGGATCGCCAGCGTCAATACGACCAGCGGCTCACTCAGGTTCAAAGGCGCCGCTTCCCTCGGGCCCGCAGCCGGCGCCGGCGTGCCCCGCAGCACCGTCTGCTGAAAGAGGTGCGTCGCCATGACCCGCTCCACATCGCCCGCGACACCCGCGCGCACCGGCGGGTAGACCGCCAACCCCATCGCCAGCAGCACCATCACGGCGCCCGGTAGCCACATGGTCAATGGCGTCGGATCCGACGCGCCACCTCCGCCGCCGGGGTGAGTTTCTTTTTCTTCCGGGATCGTCGGCGCTCCTTCCGTGGCCGGACTCTGACGCTCGCCCAGGCCGCTGACCATCCGCACGCCCGCCCGAACGACGCCGCCCCCCGTCAATGCCCCGCTGATCCCCATGAAGAGGCTCACCCACCCCAGCCCGGCCGACTCGGCGGCGTGATGGATCATCGACGCCCCAAATGCCGTCGCGAACGGCGGCATCCCCGCCAGACCCAGCGCCGCCAGGCCCATCACCGCCATCGTCGGATACACGCGTTTGCACCGCCCTTGCAGCTCGAATTCATCGACCGTGCCGAAATGGTGCAGCAAAACGCCGCTGCACAAAAACAGCGCCCCTTTGAGCAAGCCGTGGCCCAGCAGATAAACGCCCATGCCCCCCACCGACCCCGCGCTCAAT
>JBQCCH010000165.1:0-2034 GCA_051962375.1 Tepidisphaeraceae bacterium | reverse complement strand
ATTACTCACGCTGCCCAACCTGCGGCGGGCTAATGTCGCGACCACGGCGAACCCATAAGTTTGTGTGCTACACGTGCATGATTGAATGGATCAGTCGAGACAGGTCAAATTAGCGGCATCCAGCACGCCTGCTCGCCACGCGACGATGAATCCCGCGTAGTCAAGGCGGGTGAAGGTAGGTAGCGAAGCCTTGTATTCGATCGCCGGCACATCGCGGGTCGACAACTTAGGCCAATGGGGCATTGCCTATGATTCCCGGAGCCTTTGCCGCGGGAGCGTGTTGATGCCTTTCATTCGAATTGCGGAGCTTCAGGTCGATAGGGCGCAATTGGCCGCCTTTACGGAGATCGTGGCCGAGGAGATCCGGGAATCGGTCCGCGTGGAGCCGGGTGTGTTGGCGATTTATGCGGTGGCGGATCGGGAAGACCCGGCGCAATTGCGGTTTTTTGACATCTACACCGATGCCGCCGCGTACGAATCACACCGGCAGTCGCCCCACTTTCTCAAGTACGTCACGCTGACGCAGCCCATGATCCGCACGCGGAAGCTGATCGACGCCGTGCCGCTCCAATTGAGCGCCAAACCCCTCGCGATGTGAGCGCATGCATCGAACGCAGATCCGGCGGCGGCCGTGCTTCGCGGGTTTGCAGCACGCGTGGGCCCGGCGATCGCGGGGTTTGGTCGCGCGATTCTGCGGTCGGCTCTCGCGATCTCGCGGTTGCTCGCGGCGATCCCCCGGTTGCGGCGACGGATCGCGGGACTGCGGGGCGCAACCCCGGGATTGTGGACGGCGATTTCGCGATCGGCGCGCGGAATGCCGGGATTGCGCGGGGCGATCCGGGGGTTGCCCGGCACGTTCTTTGAATCGCCGCTTCAGTGCCCGGGGTTTTGTGTCGATGACACGATGGGCGGCGGTCGTGCGGGTCGCCGCGACCGAACCCAGGAGCGCAGCGATGCCGGGAAAATATTTGCCGAATCAGGAGCAGGCCCTGGTTTACTGGGCGATGAACTTCAGCAACGCCGTGTCGCGCGATCCCGCCCGGTACGGCATCACGTCCGACGATGCGCAGCATTACGCGACCTTGGTGCAGGCTTTTTCGGACTCCTTCAAGATCTGCAGTACGGCGGATCGATCGCGAGCGCTGACGGCAGCCAAGGCGTCGAATCGGCTGGCCCTGCTTAGCGAGACTCGCCGACTGGTGCGGTCGGTCGACGCGCAGCCCGCGATCCCGTCGGAGCAGCGCATGGCGATGGGGCTGAGCGTGCGCACCGCGCCCGTGCGTCGCGGCTCGCCGGACGAAACGCCCGCCGTGCAGATTCTTTCGATGAACGGAAACGTCGTGAAGGTCGCGATCACGCGACAGACCGCCGGCCGCGTGAAACCCCCGCACGTGATCGGGGCCACGCTCTTTTATGCGGTCGGCGCCGACATCCCCGGCCCGGACGACCCGAGATGGATCTTCGCCGGCAATTACAGCCGCTCGCTGGTTCGGTTCACGATCACCCGCCCCCCGCCGCCGGGCACGCCCGTGTGGTTCGCCGCCCAATGGATGAACGCCCGCCTGCAACCGGGCCCCTTGGGCCACTCGCAAATGACGTACTCGCAAGGCGGCGTCCCCCCGGTCGGCCACATCCGCTCGGCCGCGTGAGGGAGATCGCCCGAGAAACTCACCGCGCCGCTCGCCGCTTGGCACATGCGTCGTCGCAACGTGCGGATCACACCGTAGCCTGTGGAAACATCGCGGCCGCGGGAGACGGCGTGCGATTCGATCGGGCACAGAACACTCACGCAGAAGGCGGGTTCACCATGAGCAAGAGCGACAAGGAAATCGCACGGCGGACGAAGGCGGCGTTGGCCGCCATCAAGGAGTCACTGAGCGAGGACGATTCCGTGGTGTCGATGTTCGCGTCGCATCACCTCGACGAACTCGACGCTGACTATTGGAAGAAGCACACGGGCACCGCCAACCCGACGCCCAAGCAAATTGTCGACCTGCTCCAACTGCGTTCGCATTGGGGCAGCGAGGACGAGGA
>JBQCCH010000164.1:0-2021 GCA_051962375.1 Tepidisphaeraceae bacterium | reverse complement strand
CGTTACCCGCCGAGCGTGTCGCCGTAGATGAGTTCCTGCTCCTGAAGCAGTCCCTTCATGCCATCACCAATCACGTTCAGATTGAGGTTGCAGCGGAACAGCTTATCCATCGCTTCCCAATAGCTGGGATTGTCTTTCGATTCGAACGTCCCCGCGGCATTCGGCGCGGTGATATAGCCGGTGCCCAACACTTTGTCCCGGAACAGCTGCACAAATTGCAACCGCGCCTCCGCCCAGTTCCCCATCGCAAAGTAGGTTCGACCCAGCCCCAGAACCACCTGCGGATCGTACCGGGCGGAGTTGCGCTTCTCGGGAGGAAGAGACTGCAGGTATTGGTCGAAATTCTGCTTCTCCGCCAGCGATTTGAAGCGCGCCAGCGCCGCTTCCAGCATCTGCTTTTTCTTCGCCGGATCCTTGGTCAACTCCGCCGCCCGACGTTGCGTGTCGGCATCAAAAACGCTGTAGGTGTAAGTCAGCCGCTTGATGTTCGGGTTCGGATGATCCGACGCCCATTTCACCAGGAACGGCGTCAGCATCGCGCGATTGCTCTCCAATTGCGCCACCTGATCCGTCTGGTGATTCGCTTCGGCCGTTGTGACTTCGTCGTCGAGTTTCTTCAGCAGGTTGTAGACGACCTGCCCGGCCCCATTGGGATTCTGCCGGGCCAGTTTGACCAGCTGATCAGTGGCTTCATCGACTTTGCCGAGCTGGACGTAGGCCTGCACCCGGATCAGCAGCACCTCGCCCAGCAGGCTCTCGTTGTCGGGGAGCCCTTTGGCGGTTTCTTCGAAGTTGTTCAGCAGATCGAGCGCCCGTTGCGGATTCTTCTGTGCGTGCAACGCGACATCCCCGCCCAGCAGCCGCGTCTGCGCCAGCCGCATCCGCGCGATCAGGACGCGCTGCGGGTCTTTTTCATCCGCCAGCGATTTCGTCAGCGATTGATTGACGTTGTCGATCAAGCCGTTCAATTCGGTGAGCGTGGCCTGATACTTCGGATCTTCGGGCTTGAGCTTGTCGAGCTCCTGGCGTACCGCCACCATCAGGTAATACTGACTTTCCGCGTAGTTGCGATCGCTCGGCGGGACAAGCCGAAACGCCGCGATCGCCGCATCAAAGCGGTTATTCGCTTGCAGACGCCGGCCGTATTCGTAGGCGAATTCCACCCGATTAAACGGCGCAGCCACCGCCGTCGCCAGGGTGCGGTTGTAAACTTTGGTGACGACCGGATCGCCCGCATTCGCCAGATAGGCGTCATGCACCAGGGCGATCGCATTGTTGAACGCGGTCTCCATCCGTTCGGATTTTCCGTCCGCTTTATGCGCGTCGATGTAATCCAAAAAAGCGGCCGCCGCTTCGGGCTTGCGGTCCAGCTTCTGCAGAAAGAAACCGATGACATACGTGCAATTATCCCGAAGCGATTTCGCCTCGGGCGAGCTTGCCGGTCGCTGGATGATTTCCTTGGCCGCCCCCACCCCACGCTGCACGGCCTTGGCGTCAAAGGACTGACCGTCGGGCTTGATGGCCTGGCTCTCGGCGGCGGCGAGCGTCGCCTGCAGGAGCAGGTCATTCAGCTGCGACACCGGCGTCGTCGGATCGATCTGCGACGACATCAATTCCAGAATCAGTCCCCGCAATTCCGGCCGCTGCCGCTGCAGGCTGTCCAGGATTTGATCCGCGTCATCCGCTTTCCCATCCGCCAAGGCCATGCGATATTTCAACGCCCCCGTGGCGATCGCCAGTTGACCAGCGTCAATGCCGTTGCTCGGCGCCCAGGCCTGCAGCTCTGCCAAGGCCTGCACCGCGCCGCTCGAATCATTCAGAAGAATGTGGGCCGACACCGTCAGGAATCGAGCTTCGAACTGCTGGCGAATGTCCTTGGCGTTCCCATTTTTTCTGGCGAAGTCAAAATTGTCGATCGCGTGCTTCAGGCTCTGGCTCGTTCCCTGGGCCAATTGCATCTGCCCGATGTAAAACCGGACGGCCGCGCGATCCGGATTATCGTCCGTATCGAACTGGCCCAG
>JBQCCH010000163.1:0-4273 GCA_051962375.1 Tepidisphaeraceae bacterium | reverse complement strand
CCCGGGCGGGGGGATTTTGGCCGACTTGTGGGTGGGGCGGCGGTAGAAGAGGTGGGGGAGCGGGGAGGGGGTGGGTTCTTTGGCGTTTTGGGGGTGCGCGGGGTTTGATGAGTGAAACGTGAAGACGTGAAGCGGGGTACTGGGTATTGCGTACTGTGTAAGTTGGGCTCGGGTCTTCATTGTTCCATTTGTTTTCGCGGGGCGTAAGTGACGTGGCGGTGTGGGCAAGGGCCGTTGCGCTGGGGCGCGGGTTTAATGGGCCGAACGCTTGGCCGGGCGGGGGGTTGGGTGGAAAGCGCGAAAATGAAATGGCAGGAACGGCCGCGGGGTGTTTTTGGCGACTTATGGGCGCGGGGCGGGGGGCGGCCGCGGGATGGGCGTTTGATTGACACTGTTGATCGGCAGTTCTACATTCGATTTTCTATGAGGAGAGCGGTCGCAATCGCGTTGGTGGGCCTGGGTTTGGTCGGCTGTTCCAGCGCGCCGAACACGGTCGTGCCGGCACCGGTTCCGACGGACCAGCAATTGTTCGCCCCCGTCGCGATGCGACTGCACCCGGTCTTCACGAAGCTGGCCGACTTTGACGGGGACGGAAACCTGGACGGGATCGAAGCGGTGCTGGAATTTCAGGACCAGTTCGGCGACCCGACCAAGGCGGCCGGGCGCGTGCTGTTCGACATTTATCAATTCAAGCCCTACAACCCCGACCCGCGCGGCACGCACCTGGCGGGCCCGTTCGAAGGGCGGCTCGACAGCATGGCCGACCAGCGGGCGCGGTGGAATCGCGTGAATCGGGCGTACATTTTCCAGCTGGCGTATCCGTCGGTGAAGATGACCGACGACTACGTGGTGACGGCGACCTTCGAGCGGACGGATGGCGGTCGCTTTTTCACGCAGCTGATGCTCGAGGGCGACCACATTCGCCCGGGCACGACCGCACCGGCGCCGATCATCACGACGCTGCCGTCCACCAATCCCGCGCCGAGCACCGGCGGGACGAATTCAACCCCGGCCCCCGCGACGCCGGGCGGCCCGGTCACGCAGCCGACGCCTCAGGAGCTGACTGTCCCCACATCGCAATCTCATGAACCCCCGCCCCGAACTGATCAACCTTGAGCCGGCGCCGACGCTGCTGCGGCGGTGTCGGGCGGAGCTGGGCGCCAGCTTCGCGGCGGATCGGCCGGTGCGAATCAGTCGCGCCCCGGGACGGCTGGATGTGATGGGGGGAATCATCGACACCACCGGCGGGCTGTGCTGTTCGGCGACGCTCGACCGGGCGACGGCGGTGGCGCTGCAGGGGCGTGAGGATCGGGTCGTCCAGATTTTCAGCTTCAACCTGTTCGACGCCCATCGGCCGTTTACGCTGATGGTCCCGCTGGAGGGGCTGGCGCACAGCAGCATCGACCAGCTTCGCCACGGGTTTGCCGAGGAGGGGCGGCACTGGAGCGCGGTGATCGCGGGGTGCCTGGCGGTGCTGCACGAGGAGCGACTGCTCGATCTGACAGACCCGGCCGTGCGGGGCGTGAATCTGGCGGTCCTGACCGACGTGCCGGCGGGCGCGGGTGTGGGCAGTTCGGCAGCGACTGCGGGGGCGACGCTGCTCAATCTGATCGACCACTATTTGCCCGCGGAAAGCCATGGGATTGAGCCCGGGCGGGTCGCCGCGATGGCGCAGCGGGTGGAGCAGCAGATCGCCGGTCAATCGGGCACGCTCACGCAGCACCAGGGCTGCTGTCTGGGGCAAGCGAGGGCGGTGTTGCGGATCGACACGCAATCCGGCGCCCTGCTCGGGCCGCTCTATTTGCCGGGAGGGGTGCGGGTGATCGGAATCAACAGCGGCGCGCCGGCGAAGGGCCTGACCGTCGCCAACGCCCGCGTGCGGTGTGCAGCCGTCATGGGGCATCGCATGATTCTCGACAAAATGAAGCAGATGGGCGCGACGCTCGGTCGGCAGATGATCGGCGATCCGATGCAGGGCTTTCTGGCGAATCTGGCGCTGAATGACTACAAAAAATATTTTCGCCCCTATCTGCCGGAAAAGGTGAAGGGCGGACAGTTCCTTCTGCAGTTCGGCGGCACGATCCCCCGGGGCACGAGCGTTGAGCCGGACTTTAATTACCCGGTGCAAAGCGCGACCGATCACCATGTGTTTGAGGCCCATCGCGTGAAGGAATTCGTCCGCTATCTTGAGGCCGCCCGTGATCTTCAAAGCCAGGATCCGCAACGGAAGTTGACGCTGGATAAGGCCGGGCACCTGATGTACGCGAGCCACATCAGCTCCACGAAAGATGCGGGGCTCGGCCATGACGCGTGCGACCTGCTGGTGGACCTGATCCGCCAGAGCGAGGCCGATGGGTTTTACGGCGCTCGCATCACCGCCGGCGGTTGTGGAGGAACGGTGGCGGTCCTGTGCGATGCGGGGCCGGGCGTCGATGAAGCGGTGGGGCGGATTCAGCGTGCGTACGAAGCCAAGACCGGCCTGACGTCCGAAGCGTTTTTGGCCAGCACCCCCGGCGCGTGGGCGGCGGGCACTGTGGTCGTCTGACGCCTTGGATTACAAGACAGTTTCGCCAGAGGAATGCAGTCTTTCATGATTTTAAATCCCCAAGCCATCGTCGATCGCCTGATCGGGTTTCAGAAGCTGGTGCGCGAGACGCTGATCGCGTCGCGGTCGAAGCAGGCCTTGCACGAAGTGAGCCACGCGACGGCGGCGGACACGATTTACAAGATCGACACCGAAGTTGAGCCGCTGCTGGAGGCATTTTGCGAATCGTGGGGGCGCGAAACGCCGCTGGTGCTGATTGCAGAAGGGTTGGAAGACGAAGAGGGGCGAGAGGCGAACAAGGTATTCCCGGCCGGGACGCGTGAGGAAGATGCGCTGATTCGGGTGATCGTCGATCCGATCGACGGCACGCGCGGGATCATGTACGACAAGCGGCCGGCCTGGGCGTTGGCGGGCGTTGCGCCGAACAAGGGACCGGGCACGCGGTTGCGCGACATCGAAGTGGCCGTGATGTCGGAATTGCCGACCAGCAAGATGGGATTCGCCGACGTGCTGTGGGCGATCAAGGGCCAGGGCGCTCATGCCCAGCGTGTGGACCTGGCGACCGGTGCGGCCAAGCCGCTGCCGATCGGTGCGTCGACGGCTGACACGCTGAAGCACGGCTTCGCGACAGTCACCAACTTTTTCCCCGGGACCAAGGTCCTGGCGAGCGAGTTGATGGAGCACATCGTCCAGCACGCGATCGGCGCAGCCGACGTCACCAAGGCGATGATTTTTGATGACCAGTACATCAGCACCGGCGGGCAGTTTTTTGAGCTGATCAACGGGCACGACCGGTTCAATGCTGATCTGCGGCCGGCGTTTTACGCATTGCAAAGCCAGCCCGAGGGGCTGTGTTGCCATCCGTATGACTGTGCGACGTTGCTGATCGCCGAGGAGGCGGGCGTGATCATCACCAATGAGGCCGGCCAACCCTTGGATGGACCGCTGGATTGCACGACGGGATTGAACTGGATCGGCTATGCGAACGCGACGCTTCGCCGGCAGATCGAGCCGCTGATCCAGCAATTTTTGAAGTCGGCTCGCGGGCGAGCCTAGTCGGCGGAGTAAGCCGGGACGCCGTCGCGCTTGTCGAAAAAGGCGACGCTCCCCAGCCCGCCGAAGAACAACGCCGCCCCAGCCCACTGCAGGCCTTGGGTCATCCAGAAAATGCCCTGGAGCAATTGGCGCTGAGCTTCCGGCAAAGCGTCGAAGACCGCCGCACGCGATCCATGCAGCAGTTCGGCAAAGGAGACGAGGGGCAAGTTGTGGCGGATGATCCAGACGCTCAGCAGGCACGAGCCCAGGAACGCGCACCAGCCCGCCGACAGCAGCAACAGCGAAACCCGACGCAATCGAAACGGCCGATCCTCCCCGGCATGTTCGATGACACAATGCCCCAGCCAACGACGGGCGAACGCGATCCACTGCATGAACACCTCAAGGAAAAGTAGCCGGTCATCCCTTCCCTGGAACAACGGCCGCACACGCGGGACAGGCAATCTAGCTCGCCCTACAGGGTGGGGCAATGAAAAATTAAGAAATCTTCACCCCGTCGGCCGGCTCGGCGTCTCCAAAGCGGTTTGATCGATTCTTGACGCAACGCAAACACGAATTTCGTCAAGGGTTAGCACGGGCGTTCTACAGTTCTCCGCGTCCTAAGTCCGGGTGCTGGGGTTTGTCGGGGCTCGGAGGCGGGGCATCGCGAGCGATGGTCGCCTGATAAGCGTG
>JBQCCH010000162.1:0-2002 GCA_051962375.1 Tepidisphaeraceae bacterium | reverse complement strand
TTTTTTTTTTTTGTTTTTTTTTCCTCTCCATTTTTTTTTTTTGGGGGGCCCCCCCCACGACAGCGATTCAGTTACGATTTGTAGATCTGGTCAAAGACGCCGCCGTCATCGAAGAAATGGGGCTGCGCCTTGCTCCAGCCGCCGAAGGCTTCATTGATGGTGAACAGCGGAATCGGCTTCAATTCGCCCGCATGCTTCGCCAGGATGGCGGTGTCGCGCGGACGGTAGTGATCCTGGGCGATGATTTCCTGGGCTTCGGGGGTGTAAAGGAATTTTAGATAGGCCTCGGCGTCGGCGCGGGTGCCGTGGGCGTCGACGTTTTTGTCAACGATGGCGACCGGCGGCTCGGCGAGGATCGAAACACTCGGGTAGACGGTTTCAAACTTGTCGGCGCCGAATTCCTCCTGAGCGAGGAATGCCTCATTCTCCCAGGTGATCAAAACATCGCCGACGTTCTTCTGGGCGAAGGTCACCGTCGCGCCGCGAGCGCCGGAATCGAGCACGGGCACGTTTTTGTAGAGAGCTGTGACGAAGGCCTTGGCTTTTTCGTTGTCGAGCGCGCTGTCGCCGGGCGAGATCGCGCCGGCAGCGCCGGGCTTGCTGAGGTCATGCCCCGAGAGGCCGGCGGCGTAACCCCAGGCGGCCAGGAAATTCCAGCGAGCGCCGCCGCTGCTTTTCGGGTTGGCGGTGATGACTTTCACGCCCGGCTTAATCAGGTCTGGCCAATCCTTGATCTGGTGCGGGTTTCCTTTTCGCACGAGGAACACAATCGTCGACGTGTACGGACTGGAATGGTCGGGGAAATGCTGCTGCCAGCCCGGATTGATCAGGCCGGCTTTCTGGATCGCATTGATGTCGCCGGCGAGGCCGAGCGTGACGACATCCGCCTGCAGCCCTTCGATCACCGCCCGAGCCTGCTTGCCCGAGCCGCCGTGCGACTGCTGAATTTCGATCGACTTGCCCGCTTCTTGTTTGTAGTGGGTCGCAAACGCGCCGTTCAGGTCTTCATACAACTCGCGGGTGGGGTCGTACGACACGTTCAACAACGCCGCGTGCACGATCACGCCGGGGATCAAAATCAAGGCTGCTGCGATGGAGGAGACGACAATTTCAAGGGACGTTCGATTCATGACATTCTCTCTTAACTTCGACTGAGGAGTCACAGACTGAAGAAAGGCCGCTTCGGGTGGCGCGCGATCAACAACAGCGATCCATCGCGCGGGTGAAGCGAGGCAGGAATGAATGACAGGAGGTCGTCACGGCGGGTGACTTTATCCGACCGGCCGCCTTTGTCAACTAATCTTGTAGAAATTGTGGGATTGATGGCGACAGCGAAGGCGGCGGGGCTGGCCGCGCCCCGCCGGCCAGGGGATATCGGATGCGCTTAAAGGACGGCCGTTACAAGACTTGCCAACTCGCTCCGTTCGCTCTTGGCGAGGGTAATGTGCCCGACAATGCCTCGGCCTTTCAGGCGTTCGACCATGTAGCTCAGGCCGTTCGACGCGGAATCCAGATAGGGATTGTCGATTTGGGTCGCATCGCCCGTGAGAATCAGCTTGGTTCCCTCGCCGACGCGCGAGGCGATGGTCTTGACCTCGTGGCTGGTGAGATTCTGGCTTTCATCGACGATCATGAACTGGTGCGGGATGGAGCGGCCGCGGATGTAGGTCAGCGGCTCAAGGACGATTTGGCCGGAGCTGATCATTTGTTGAATGCGCTGCTCGACATTCTGCAGGGCCGCGTGCGACTTCACTTCTTTGGGGGTTTCGTGGTTGTCAGTCGCGGTGCGGTTGGAGAGCAGGTAGCTGAGGTTGTCGAAGATGGGCTGCATCCAGGCTTTGAGCTTGTCGTCCTTGTCGCCGGGCAGGTAGCCGATGTCTCGGCCGAGGGGCATGATGGGGCGGGCGACGAGCAACTTGGTGAAGGATTGGTCGTTCAGCACCTTCTGCATGCCGGCCGCCAACGCCAGCAGCGTCTTGCCCGTGCCGGCCGAGCCGATGAG
>JBQCCH010000161.1:0-3452 GCA_051962375.1 Tepidisphaeraceae bacterium | reverse complement strand
GGATCGATTCAAGCTCATCAACGACAGCCTCGGTCATGCGGCCGGGGATCGATTGCTGGAAACCATCGCCCAGCGGCTGAAGCAATCGCTGCGCGTGACCGACACGATCTCGCGCCCAGCCGGCCGTCAGTCTTTGGCGCGGTTGGGTGGGGATGAATTCACCGTGCTGCTCGACACCGTGCGGCGCTCGGACGATGTCGCCCGCGTTGCCGAGCGGTTGATGAATGTGATCCGTCAGCCCATCCCGTTCGACGGGCAAGCCCTGACGACGACCGCGAGCATCGGCATCGTGGTGGCGGATGACTCACGGGTTTACGACAGCGCGAACGATCTGCTGCGTGATGCGGACATCGCGATGTACCGCGCCAAGGCGGGGGGCAAGAACCGATATGCCTTGTTCGACAAGCCGATGCATGACGCGGCCGTGGCGCGGCTGACGCTTGAGACGCAGCTGCATGCGGCCATCGATCGACAAGAGCTCGCGCTGGAGTATCAGCCGATCGTCTGCTTTAAGACCGGACAGGTGCACGGGCTGGAAGCGCTGCTGCGGTGGCGTCGCCAGGGGCAGCTTGTGAGCCCGATGGATTTTATTCCGGTGGCTGAAGACACCGGCGCGATCCTACCGATCGGTCGCTGGGCGATCGAGGAAGCGGTTCGGCAAATGGCGCAGTGGCGCGATCGCAACCCGGGCCTGCCGGCGATTCGGATGGCGGTCAATCTTTCCCGCAAGCAACTCAGCGATCCGAAACTGGTCGCCTGCCTGCTCGCGGCCACGCAGAAGCATGGCATCGATCCGGGCCAGCTTGACCTGGAAATCACCGAAAGCGCCGTGATGGACAACAGTCATGACGCCATGCAGATGCTTCACGATCTGCGTGCGACCGGCGCGAAGATCTCGATGGATGACTTCGGCGTGGGCTATTCGTCGCTGGCGTGCCTGCAGCAGTTTCCGGTCGACGTGTTGAAGATCGATCGATCGTTCATCGAAAACCTTTCGCTCAAGCACGACGCCGAAGCGGTCATCCAGGCCATGCTGACGCTGGCCCACGGGCTGGGGCTGAGCGTGGTGGCGGAAGGATTGGAAGCGGCCGAGCAGGTGGAACTGCTGCGTTCGCTCAACTGCGACTACGGGCAGGGGTATTTCTTCTCCCGGCCGATGTGGGCGGGGGATGTGGAGCGTTACCTGAACGAGCACGCGGCGAAGCGGGCGGCCTGAGAGTCTGGAGGAATCGGCATGGGCGACATGGACGACATTGTCAAAGAGTTTCTCGTCGAAAGCTACGAGAACCTGGATCAGCTAGATCGCGATTTTGTCGCGCTGGAAACCGATCCGACGGCCACCGACAAACTCAGCAGCATTTTCCGGACGATCCACACGATCAAAGGCACGTGCGGCTGTCTGGGCCTGAGCAAGCTGGAGAGCGTGGCCCACGTCGGGGAAAACCTGTTGAGCCGCCTGCGCGACGGGCAACTGGTGATGGATACCGACATCACCACCGGCTTGCTGAAGCTGGTGGATGCCGTTCGGGAAATCCTCGCGTGCATCGAAACGAGCGGCGCGGAAGGGGACAAAGATTACACGCCGATCAAGCAACTGCTGATCCAACTGAACGAACGCCCCTCAGTGGGCGAACCCGCACCGGCCGCGCCATCAACGCCCGCAGCGACGGCAGAAGCGCCGGTGGCGATGCCGCCCGAGGCGCCGGCCATTGCGCCGCCGCCCGCGGAATCCGCCGCCGCGGCGGAGCCGGAATCGCCCAAGCCTTACGACGGGCCGGAGCGCCGAAAAGGGGGCGACGATTCGCTGGCCGGCAACGCCATTCGGGTCGACGTCAATCTGCTGGACAAGCTGATGAATCTGGTGGGGGAGCTGGTGCTGACGCGCAACCAGGTCCTGCAATACACCTCCGGGCAAAAGGACGTCGGCCTACTGCGCACGGCGCAGCGGCTGAACCTGATCACGACGGAACTGCAGGAGGGCGTCATGAAGACGCGCATGCAGCCGATCGGCAACCTCTGGAACAAGTTCCCGCGCATCGTGCGTGATGTCGCCAATGCTTGCGGAAAGAAAGTGCGCGTCGAGATGGAAGGACGCGACACGGAGCTGGACAAGACCATCATCGAAGCGATCAAGGACCCGTTGACGCACGTGATTCGCAACAGCGTCGATCACGGGATCGAAAGCCCGGACAAGCGTCGCGCGGCCGGCAAGGATGAGGAAGGCCGCCTCTTCATGCGGGCGTTTCACGAAGGCGGCCAGGTCAATATTGAAATCATCGATGACGGCAAAGGCATCGACCCGGCGACGATCAAGCGAAAGGCCATCGAGAAGGGCTTGATCACCGTCGAACAGGCCGCCCGCATGGGAGAACGCGAGGCGACGAACCTCATTTTCCTCCCCGGATTTTCGACGGCGGAAAAAATCACGAACGTAAGCGGCCGCGGCGTGGGGATGGATGTGGTGAAGACCAATGTCGAGCGCATCGGCGGCGCGATCGACATCACCAGCCGGGTGGGCCAGGGGACAACATTGCGGATCAAGATTCCGTTGACGCTGGCGATCATCCCCGCCCTGGTGGTGACGGCGGCGGGTGAGCGATTTGCGATCCCACAGGTCAGCCTGCAGGAACTGGTGCGGATCGACGAAAACGATGCCGGCATCGAAGTGGTGAACGGAACGCCGCTCTATCGGCTGCGCGGAAATCTGCTGCCGCTGGTGTATCTGGATCAGGCGCTGAAGCTCACCCGCCCGGCCGAACTGCAGGCGCGGGCCGATCGGTCGGCCAACATCGTGGTGCTGCACGGCGGGGCGCGGCAATTTGGGCTTGTCGTCGATCACATCAACGACACGGAAGAAATCGTCGTCAAACCGCTGGCGAAGCAGCTCAAGGGCATCAATGTATTGGCCGGCGCGACGATCATGGGCGATGGGAAAGTGGCGCTGATCCTGGATGTCATGGGCTTGGCGCATCAGGCGAATGTCAGCGCGATGGGGAATGCGGCCGCCGCCCGGACCACGGCAGCGCAGATGAAAGCGGACTCGGTCGACCGCCAGATGTTGTTGCTGTTTCAACTGGAAGGGGACCGTCGCATTGCGATTCCGCTTTCAACGGTCGCGCGGCTGGAAGAATTCCCCCGCAGCAGCCTGGAACACGCCGGCCCGGAAACGCTGGTGCAATACCGCGGCCAGATCATGCCGCTGATCAATGTCGGGCAAATGCTCGGCGATCGCCGGGCCAAATCGCGGGCACGGCGGGTGAAGAAAGACCGCATCGAAAGCGACAAGTTGCACGTGGTCGTTTACTCGGCCGGCGAGCGAAATGTGGGGCTGCAGGTCGAGCGCATCCTGGATGTGGTGGACGAGCGAATCGATCTGCAAACCGCCGCCGCCCGACCCGGCGTGCTGGGCACGGCTGTCATCAAAGACAAGGTGACTGAACTGCTCGATGTCG
>JBQCCH010000160.1:0-2564 GCA_051962375.1 Tepidisphaeraceae bacterium | reverse complement strand
GACACGCTGTCCGGCGGGGCGCAATCCAACACGCTGATCGGCGGGGCGGGCGATGATGCGCTGAATGGCAGCCCCGGGAACGACCTGCTGGAAGGCAACGGCGGGAATGATCGTCTTTACAGCAACGGCGGCTTGGACACGCTCAGCGGCGGGGCGAACGTCGATCGGCTGTTCGGCGGACCGGGCAATGACTACATGGTCGGTGGCGGCGGCAATGACAAGCTCTACGGCTACGCGGGCAACGACACGCTCATTGGCGGCCCGGGCGCGGACATCCTCGACGGCGGCCTCGGCACCGACACGGCCGACACCGATCCGCTCGATCTTCGCGGGGACATCGAAATCCTGATCTAGGTCAGCCACCCAGATGCGCCGGTTCCGACGCACTTACTTTAGCTTCATCAGTCGGGCGACTTCTTCGCAGTCTTTGTCACCGCGGCCGGAGAGGTTGATGACGATGATCTTGTCTTGCCCGAGGGTCGGCGCGAGTTTTGATGCCTGGTAGACCGCATGCGCCGTCTCCAGCGCGGGGATGATGCCTTCCGTTTTGGCGAGCAATTCAAATCCCTTTAGGGCCGAGTCGTCATCGACGCAGGCGTATTCGACCCGGCCGGTGTCTTTCCAGAAGGCGTGTTCCGGACCAACGCCCGGGTAATCCAGGCCGGCGGAGCAGCTGTGCACATCGGCCGTCTGCCCGTCTTCGTCCTGCAGCACGTAGCTGAGGCTGCCATGGAGGACGCCCGGCCGGCCCTCGCAGAGCGCAGCGGCGTGCTGCCCAAGCACGTTGCCGCGCCCGCCGGCTTCAACGCCGAGGAGCTTGACGGATGCGTCATCAACGAACGGCGCGAAGATGCCTGCCGCATTGCTGCCGCCGCCCACGCAGGCGACGACGTAATCGGGCAGCCGGCCTTCCAGTTCAAGGCACTGCGCCCGTGCTTCGGTGCCGATCATGCTTTGGAAATCCCGCACCATCGTCGGAAACGGGTGCGGCCCGACGACGCTGCCGATGATGTAATGCGTGTGATCGACGCTGCCCATCCAGTCGCGCATCGCTTCATTGGTCGCATCTTTAAGGGTCTTGCTGCCGGAGTGCACCTC
This sequence comes from Tepidisphaeraceae bacterium, assembly GCA_051962375.1. Classification (GTDB taxonomy): domain Bacteria; phylum Planctomycetota; class Phycisphaerae; order Tepidisphaerales; family Tepidisphaeraceae; genus RYN-431. The sequence continues at coordinate 1,466 of JBQCCH010000160.1, read as the reverse complement.
GATCACGCGGGCGCCCATCAGCTTCATCCGAAAGACGTTCAAGCTTTGGCGGCGAACATCTTCGGCGCCCATGTAGACATCGCACGACAAGCCGAAGTGAGCCGCGGCCGTGGCGCTGGCGACCCCATGCTGACCCGCGCCCGTTTCGGCAATGATGCGTTTCTTGCCCATCCGCAGGGTCAGCAGCGCTTGGCCGATGGTGTTGTTGATCTTGTGCGCGCCGGTGTGGTTGAGGTCTTCGCGCTTCAGATAGATTTTTGCGCCGCCGAGTTTTTCAGTCAGTCGACGAGCAAAGTAAAGGCGGCTGGGTCGGCCGACGAATTCTCGCAGGATCCGATCGAACTCCGCCCTGAATGCCGGATCACTTTTGGCGCGAATGTACTCGTCTTCCAACTGCTCGAGCGCGGAGACGAGCGTTTCGGGAACAAACGTTCCACCATATTGGCCGAAATGGGACGGCAAACGCGGCGGGGGGGCAATGCTCATGGTCTGATCTTAAGAGCGTGGGATTCGCTCGTCCAACGGGTTCGCGGATGGGACAAACTAAATATTCCACATCGGATCATCACTGCGGCGTCGGCGCAATTGACGTTGCAGAAGGAGATGGGGCAACGGGTGACGTTTCGACGGGGGACGACGGTTCGGGCGAGTCGGTTTCGTCACTCGCATGCCAGCTTCCGCCGATCCAGTAGCCGTAGAGCGTGCCCGCGACGCCGGCGGTGGCATAGTGCAACGGAAGCGAACGTGCCGCGCCGGCGAACAGGCCGCTGGTGTCGCCCAGGGCGAGGCCGGCGGGGTGAAAAAAGCACCAGAGGTACGCCGCCAGGCCGGCGAGCATCGTCCCGGTGACGTAGCAGATGCTGCCCGCGACGCGATAGGTTTGGTGGACGATGAGCGTAGCCAACAGTCCCGCGACACCGACGCCGACAATCGCTTGGCCTTTCAACGGGCTTTGGCCGATCAGCGTCAGCAGGACCAGTGTCGCCAACCCCTGAGCACCAATCGCCGTCAACCGATCGGCGACCGTGTCCCGCTCGGCGGGGGCCACACCGGCCAGACGCGGGCGGGAGACGTAGCTGGCAATCGTGACGAAACACCAAAGAAGCAGTAGCTCAAACCCCATGTGCAGAAAAACGCCGGCCGACGAGGCGTCGAGCAATGCGTTGCGAATGTCGCCGCCGCGCGTCGGGATGGCGAGCAGTCCAAGCGTTGCGGCAAATAGCGGCGCATCGCTCCGGACGCGCGCCACCAGCGGGCGCGCCGCGGCTGCGACAACCACCAGCCCCAGGCCGGCCAGAATAATCGCGTAAAACGGCTGGTCGACGGTCAACAATGACGATTCATGCGGCAGGGCGGGGATATTCAGCGCGGCAAAGACCCAGCGCAGCCCGACGAACGCAACCAGCCCCAGGCCCCACAACAACAGCTTTTGTCCGTTGCCCAAGACGCTCTCATGCGTCTCGGCC
>JBQCCH010000159.1:0-4904 GCA_051962375.1 Tepidisphaeraceae bacterium | reverse complement strand
CGCGGGAGTTCGCGGTGAATGTGTTCGCGCAGATCGAGGATGAGATCGAGCAGCAATACGCGCAAAGCGTGTTGTTCGTTCCCGTGGTCAATGAGCCGGCGGTGGGCTGACGCGGTCATCGGATGCGGCGCGATGCGCCGTGGAGGCCGCGTGAGCGCGCCTCGACGCGACGTGAGCGCGCGTTGAAGTCATTCAAACGCGCGTTGAAGCCACGTGAGCGCGCGTTGACGTGACGTGAGCGCGCGTCGAAGCCACTTGAGCGCGCGTTGACGTGACGTGAGCGCGCGTCGAAGTCACGTGAGCGCGCGCTTAAGTGACGTAAGCGCGCCGCGACGTCACTTGAGCGCACGTTCACGTCACTTCGGCGCGCGTTGACGTGACGAAAGCGCGCGTTGAAGTCATTCAAACGTACGTTTACGTCATTCAAACGTACGTTTACGTGACGTAAACGCGCGTTGAAATGGCGTCAAATCGCCGATAACCGGCAAAATGCGTCGTTTTCAGCCGAAAATCGGGAGTTGACGTGAAGTTGCTCTCGCGGGTCGTCGATCCTTCGAAAGACGCGGGCGAGCGTGGAAGGGTTTCACGGGTCGATGCCGCGGGTGATTTCGCAAAGGAGATCGTCATGGCGATCCCGCTGAAAGATTCGCTGCTCGTGCCGTATTCGCAGAACTGGGCGACGCGCACGACCGCGACGCCGACCGACTTCGGTCTGACGGCCGCGCAGGCAGAAGCGTATGTGGCCGTTCAATCCCTCTATGTCGACGCCTACACCACGATGATGAACGCCCGTGCCGACGGCACGTGGAGCGAATCGCAGACGGCGTTGAAAAACGCCACCAAGGCGACGCTGCTGGAATTCAATCGTCAGCTCTATGCGTTCGTGCAGGCAAACCTCAACGTGAGCGATGCGAACAAAATTCTGCTCGGCGTTGACGTGCGCAACTTCACGCCCAGCCCGACGCCCGCCCCGGACACCCGGCCGACGACGAGCATCGACGAAGTCTTCGCTCGCACGATCAACGGCAGCGTGTTCGATCCGGCGAGCAAGTCCAAACGTGCAAAAGCCCCCTCCGCGCTCTACGCAAATTTATATACCTATATCGGCGCAACTTATCCGAGTGACCCCGCGCAGTGGCAGTTCGAAGGGCCCACCAGCCGCGCGAAGTTTTCCATCACGCTGCCCGACACCGTGCCGGGCGGATCGCAAGTGTGGGTGTGCGCCGCGTGGGTGAATCGCCGCGGCGAGTCGGGCCCGGTGAGCATGCCGGTCTCTGCGTACATCCAGGGCGGCGGCGTGACCGCGCCGAACGCCTTGCGCGTCGCCGCGTAACGCCATCGCGACACAGGATCGACATCGCCAACCGCCCCCGGGTGCACCGCGCCCGGCGGGCGGTTAGCATGGGGAGGATGAACAGCTTTCGCATCGGTCACGGCTACGATGTTCACCGCCTGCAGAAGGGCGGAACGCTCTGGCTGGGCGGTGTGGCGATCAGCGACGAACTCTCCGCCATCGCCCACAGCGACGGCGATGTGGCCATCCACGCATTGGTCGACGCCATCTTCGGCGCGATCGGCACCGGCGACATCGGCGAACATTTCTCCGACAAAGATCCCCAGTGGAAAGGCGCATCGAGCGACCGCTTCCTGCGCGCAGCCGTCGCCGAAGCGCGGGAGCACGGCTGGCAGATCGCGAATGCCGACCTCACCGTGCAAGCGGAACGCCCGCGCGTAAAACCCTTCAAGGCCCAGATTCGCCAGCGCCTGACCGACCTCACCGGCGCCCCCGTCAACCTCAAAGCCGGCACCAACGAAGGCATCGACGCCATCGGCCAAGGCGAAGCGATCGCCGCGCACGCGGTCGTGCTGCTCGTCAGGGCGTAAGAAAGCGGCTAAACTTCCCCGCCGCGAGACGGCGAACGTCGACAGGTGTCGTCAATCGCAGATCGCAAACTGACAGTCGCAAATTCCCATGGCCCTTCGCGTCTACAACACTCTCACTCGTGAAAAAGAGCCGTTCCACCCCATCACGCCGGGGAAGGTCGGCATTTATTTGTGCGGGCCGACGGTCTACAAACCCCCGCACATCGGCCATCTGGTGGGGCCGGTCATCTTCGATACGGTGAAGCGATACCTCGTCTTCAAGGGCTTTCGCGTGGAATGGGTGGTGAATATCACCGACGTAGATGACAAGATCATCAACGAAGCCGAAAAGCGCGGCATCCCGTTCACGGCGTTGGCGGAAGAGCAGACGGCGCTCTATCTGAACATCCTGGACGAACTGGGCGTGCGGCAATCGATCGACTACTTCCCCCGCGCGAGCCAGCACATGAGCGACATCCTCACGATGATCGAACAACTCATCGCCAAGGGAAATGCCTACGCCACCGAACACGGCGATGTGTGGTTCAACACCGCCAGCGATGCCGATTACGGCAAATTGTCGAACCGAAAACTGGACGACCAGGAAGCGGGCCTGCGGGATTTGGCCGGTTCGGGGAAGAAACATCCCGCCGACTTCGCCCTCTGGAAAGCCGCCAAGCCGGGCGAGCCCGCCTGGACCAGCCCTTGGGGACAAGGCCGCCCCGGCTGGCACATCGAATGCTCGGCCATGAGCATCAAATACCTCGGCAACACCTTTGACATCCACGGCGGGGGCGACGACCTGAAGTTCCCGCATCACGAAAACGAATTGGCGCAATCCGAATGCTGCACCGGCCAGGATTTCGTCAAATACTGGATGCATAACGGCCTGACCAAGATCAAAACCAAGGCGGCCAGCGGCGAGTGGAAGGCCGAAAAGATGAGCAAGTCGCTCGGCAACACGATCGACGCCCGCGGCCTGCTCGACGCGCACGGCCCCGACGTGATTCGCTACCTGCTGCTGAGCACCCATTACCGCAGCCCGATCGAATTCAGCGACGAAGTCCTGGAACAAACGAAAAAGGCGATCAGCGTCTTCACCCGGCTGATCGAGCGTGTCTCACGACTGGGCGACGCTTCGGAATCGCCCGAACCCACGCCGTTGTCAAAGCCGTTCGAAGATAAATTCGTCACCAGCATGGACGACGATTTCAACACCGCCGGCGCAATTGCCGCCCTGCATGAGTTCGCCGGTGCGATCAATGGCGAGATCGAAAAATCGGGCGTCGAAAAAACGGCCGACGCTGAGGCTGTCTCGCGCATTACGGCAAGCCTAAGTCGCCTGCGGATGCTCGCCGGATTGCTGGGGCTCACCTTCGCTCCGCCTCAAACCGCACAGGGAGACGGCCTGGCCGAGCCCTTGATGCAGTTGATCATCCAACTGCGCGCCACCGCCCGCCAAAGCAAGAACTACGCGATGGCTGACGCGATCCGCGAAGGGCTGACGAAAATCGGCATCACTTTGGAAGACAAAAAAGATGGAACCCTTTGGCGTAAAGCGTGACATCGACATTCCGTACGCAACCCGCACGGAAGTGACGACCGAGCAAAAGAACGAGCGCTTCGAGTGGGGCCTGATCGCGGTGATCGTCGGCTCGGTGGGATTGGCGTTTTTCGCGATCGGCGTGTTCGGCATCTGGGCCAGGAACAGCCCGGATTTGCCCGTGAATGTTCCCGCCTGCATCGGGGCGGTCGTCCTCGGCATCGTCCTGCTCCTGGCGGCCGGCTATTGCGGGCTGCGACGTTTTCGGATGCGTGCCGCCGTCGCTTCACAGGATCCATTGCATGCGAATCCTTGGCATTGATCCTGGATTGCAGATCACCGGTTACGGCGTCATCGAATTCGACGTGCGCCGGCCGAAGCTGGTCGATGCGGGGGTCATTCGGCTCAACGCCAAGCACTCGATGGCCGCGCGTCTCGTGGAAATCGAAAAAGAGCTCGACGCGATCATCGCCGAGCACCAGCCAGCCGTGATTGCGGTCGAGCAGTTGTATTCCCACTACGCCCACCCGCGGACGGCAATCCTGATGGGCCACGCGCGCGGCGTGATTCTGTTGTGCGCCCAGCGGCGGCGCGTGACGATCGAAGAATTTGCGGCCAACCGGATCAAGAAAAATCTGACCGGGAACGGTCATGCCGGCAAGCCCCAGATGCAACGGGCGATCCAGGCGATCTGGAATCTGCCGGAGCCCCCCGATCCGCCCGACGTCGCCGACGCCCTGGCCGTCGCCCTCTGCTGCGGACGTTCTGTCGATCCGGAATCGCGGACGATTGTTCGAAAATAGCGTTTGCCGATCCCCCGTTTGTGGTATGGTTCCGACGGCGAGAGCTTTTCAGCAACAAATTGGCGACACGTGTTTAGAACCACACGCGGAGGAATGATGCGCTTCAAGCAGAATTCGCCTCGGCACGTGGGGGGCGAGGCGGTGATTTTCGGGTATGTATCGTGGGCCGTGGCGATCGCGCTGCTGGCGCCGGCGGCATCGAGCCGGGCGAGCGATGTCGACGTCTATAACCCCCAGGCTGCGGCGATCGAACTGCCGAACATCTACGGCTTGCTCCGACGCCCCGGCGACATTACTGGCGGTCCGCTCGATCAAAATTCCGACTCCTCCAACGCCTTTCAGGCGTATCTCGACACCGGCACCAGCGGCATCATCATCAGCCAGGAGTACACCGACGCGCTGGGCATCAACCCTGAGCTGTACAACGGTCAGCCCGTCACCTTTTCCGATATTGCCGTCAATGGCGCGGTGCAATACAACATCTCCGAGCCGCTGGACCTGCGGCTGGGGCGGTACACCGGCGAAGTCATTTCCGACACCCTCAACACCGCCGACACCAACGCTTATTTCAATCAGACCTATTCGAATGTTCGCACGCAGTTGACGATCGACCGGTTGATCCGCTGCTGGGCGAACCCTTGAACCTGGTCGGCATGCCGGCCTTGAAGAACAAGGTGATGGTCGTCGACGCACGG
>JBQCCH010000158.1:0-4110 GCA_051962375.1 Tepidisphaeraceae bacterium | reverse complement strand
GACGAGAATCGCGACGCGCCGCGCGGCCGGGGTTGGCTGTCCATCAAGCACGGGAAGCGTCGCCTGCCGCTGCTCGCGGGGATGTTGACGCTGCGACTCTCCTTGACGTCCATGACCCACGAACTGCTCCTCCGTCGTCCTCGATACAAGGTCGCTGACCGTTTGGTGCTCCGCGACGCGTATACCCTAGATACCACGTCGCCGCCCGGTTACTGCACCGCGGCCGATGTTAATTTATGCAAAAAGTGTTGGACAATCTGAAATATTCATTCAGAAGCACCGGGTTCTCGGCCACGCTCTCGGAAGGGGGGCTGGGGATCGGCGGGGGTTCACTCGGTGGGGGTCACTTTCTCTAGTTGCTGCCGGTCAAGCTGCCGTCGGGGGGGCGGCGCTTGGCAGAGCGATATGCGGCCGCGGGCGAGCTGATACAAGGGCGGCGGGTGCGTCGCAAACACGCGTATGCCGCATCGCACTCCGGTGCGGCTGAGTGCGACCTCTGTTGACGTCTTTTGAAAAAAAGCAGCACGGAGAGCTTTCGCTCTCCGTGCCGGGGTTGGCCGACGCATCCTCTCGAAAATGCGCCGGCAACTGGAACTCTTTTATTTCATCGCGGCCGCCACGTCGGCGTCCGAGATTTGGTCGGCGTAGGTGTGGGTCATGAATGACGGGTATCCGGCGATGCCCGTTTCTTCCAGATCAAGGCCGGCGATTTCGACCTTGGCCGGGACACGCTTGGGCGTGATGTAGCCGAGCACGATGAACACGATGCCGCCGACGATGACGTTCCACGCCGTGCAGGCGACCGTGCCGATGCACTGTGCCCAGAACTGGCCGACATCACCGTAGAGCAGGCCCGTCACACCGGCGGTGGAAACCGCCTGATCCGGCGGAAGGGTGGCATGGGCATAAGCCATGTAGCCCACGCCGTTCCAGCCGGCGCCGTAGGTGCCATCCGCGAAGATGCCGACGCAAAGCACGCCGAACGCGCCGCACACGCCGTGCACGCTGATCGCACCGACCGGATCGTCCACTTTCAGGACGTTCTCAACGAACCAGACCGAGCCGTAACAGATACCGCCCGCGATGGCGCCGATGGTCAGGGCCGCCCACGGCGCGACGAAGGCGCACGGGGCGGTGATCGCCACCAGGCCGGCGAGCATGCCGTTGCAGGCCATCGTCGGATCAAACTTGCCGGTCAGGAACACACCGACGATTCCGATGACCAGAGCGCCGCCCGTGCCGGCGATCATCGTGTTGACGGCGGTCACGCCGATGCGGCCGTCCGTGCCCGCGAGGGACGAACCCGCGTTGAAGCCGAACCAGCCGAACGCAAGGATGAACGTGCCGAGCAACACCATCGGCACATGGTGCCCGGGGATCGCGACGGCTTTGCCGTTCTTGTACTTGCCGATGCGCGGCCCGAGGATCAAGCTGGTGACGATCGCCAACGCGCCGCCTTGCAGGTGAACCACCGAGCTGCCGGCGTAGTCAACGAAGCCGTGGCCCAAGCCCTTCAGCACGCCCAGCTGGGCGAGCCAGCCGCCGCCCCAGACCCATGTGCCGTAGATGGGGTAAATGAACGCGCCGATGCAGATCGAAAAGAGGATGAAGTGCTTGCTGGCCCAGCGTTCGGCCAGAGCGCCGGTGGGAATGGTGGCCGTCGTATCCATGAAGACCATCATGAACAGGAATAGCACCATCGCCGCGCCGTCATAGGCATGCTTGCCGAGGAAGAGGAAGCCGGGATCGGTCCCGAACAAGCCCCACTCGCCGATCTTGAACATGTGATCCGTGCCGATGGAATTCAACAATCCACCGAGCGGGCAAGGCGCGCCAATGGCGGTGGCGTTGGCGCCGGAGGAGAGGAACATGAATCCGCAGACAAAGAACCCGAACATGCCCAGCGGATAAACCATGAAGTTCATCCACATGGTGTGGGCTGCGTTCTTCGCTCGGCACAAGCCCGTTTCCACAAGGGCGAAGCCCGCCTGCATGAACATCACCAGGAAGCCGGCGACAAGAACCCAGACGAAATTGATCGAGTAAAACGCCTTGGAGATATTTTTGCTGAGCTCGACGGGCGTAGGGGCGTCGGGATTGGCGTACGGCTTCCAACTTTTCAGGCCGCCCGACCCGTCGTCTTCGCCCACGCCGGTGGCCCAACCGGAGAGATAGCTGTTGGGCGTAAACAACGGCTCCGTGGCGCCGCCGTTGTATCCTTGCGGATCAGGCAGGGCAGCCGGTTGAGTGGTTTGGGCCTGGGCACGCGCTGTGCCCAAAATAAGCAGGAGACAAAGCGCAAGTAACGAGGAGACGACTGCCGACCTACACCGAGGTCGAGTAACGCCGAACGACATAGCACCACCTTCCCATGCGCGCGTACAAGACGCGGCATGTAAACACCCGTAGCAGGCGTGAGAGGCGAGAGAGACTGTTGCCTGTTTCTGGGTCTTTGCTTTCGAGAGGCGGTTGGTGGCGGCAATGTAGCGACAAACCAAAAAATCGAAGTCAAAAAATCATGCCGGCATCAGAAATTTTTAGGTTTTGAACCTAATCCGTTGAGATTAGGGATTCGACCTACTAGCATCTTACGGATCGTGCCTAGCGAAAGAGTAGCGATCGCGCGGAAAAGCAAATTATCCTCTTGATATGTAAGCATGTGCTTACGTATATTGCCGCCATGGCATCGGCGGTGCGACAGGATGTGTTCGGGGCGATCAGCCATCCGGCGCGGCGGCAGATGCTTGATCTGCTGGCGACGGCGGAGCACTCGGCCGGGGCGATTGCCGGGCATTTTGTGATGACCCGGCCGGCGGTGTCGCAGCACCTGCGCGTCCTGCTGGAGGCCGGCCTTGTCACGGAACAACGGCACGGGCGAGAGCGGCGGTATCGATTCGTGCCCGAACGCCTCGCTCCCGTGCGGGAATGGATCGGCCACTACGAACGATTCTGGGATGATCGTCTCGCACGGCTTCAGGATCATTTGGCCAAGAGGAGCCGCTCGTGAGTCACTCGATCCGTCGCGAACTCCACTTGCCGCATCCGCCGAGCGAGGTGTGGCAATCGATCGCGGACCGTGAAGCGCTCGCTGAATGGTTGCATCCGAACGATTTTGAGCCGAAGGTCGGGCATCGCTTCACGTTTCATGTGCCGGCGAATCCGCGGGTGAACTTTCCCGGCCTGGTCGTGCATTGCGAAGTGCTCGTGTGTGAGCCGCCGAGCCGATTGCTCTTCTCCTGGTCTGTGCCCGGGCCGGTTGCGGACACGCGAGTGTCATTCGTACTTGAACCGCAGGGCGATGGCACACGGCTGCTGTTCGAGCATGCGGGCTTCGATCTTTCGCAGCCGCGGGGAAAGCAAGCGTTCCGTGGCGCCGAAGTCGGCTGGGCCAACATGCTTCAACGGTTGGCCGACCGCGTCGCTCGACGACCGTCTGATGAATTACAGAGCGATACGTAACACAGCACTTCGTAGTCTTCTTGCCTCAGGGAATCAGGTTCAATGAAATTCGCCACGCAACGCACCTTGTGCCGCTGGATCCACATCGTGTTCAGCATTCCGATCATCGGTTACATCTATAGCCCATTCGAGCGATTGCCGGATTACGCCGGCCCGACGCGGTATGTCTTCTTCCCGGTGCTCGCGGCATCAGGGCTATGGATGTGGAAGGGCCAGCGGCTGATGCGGGCACTGACGCGCGTGCCCAGCCCTGCCGGAACAAGCAGCAATTGAGGAGCGACGGATGAACCCGCAAGTGGATGGCTATGTCCGAAAAAACAAGCGATGGCACGACGAACTGCAGGCGCTTCGCCGGATCGTGCTCGATTGCGGATTGGTCGAAGAAGTGAAGTGGCGTGTTCCCTGCTACACCGATGCCGACCGAAATATCGTGTTCCTCGGTGTGTTTAAGGAATCGTGCACCCTAAGCTTCGTGAAAGGCGCGTTGCTCAAAGACACGCAAGCCCTCCTCGAAGCGCCCGGCCCCAATACGCAGTCGGCCCGCGTGATTCGGTTCCGTGATTCGAAGCGCATCCACGAGCTTCAGGCGGTCTTGTCGGCTTATGTGCAGGAAGCCATCGCCATCGAACGCGCCGGGCTGAAGGTGGTGAT
>JBQCCH010000157.1:0-3292 GCA_051962375.1 Tepidisphaeraceae bacterium | reverse complement strand
GTGCCGGTCGCGACGCCGATCCACTGGTTTGTCACGGTCTGTCCGTCGCTGATCGTCAGATCGATGAACGGCGTCGTGTAGTAGTGGTTGTTGTCGAGATTGCGGCGAAGGTGATACGTGCCGGCCGGCAGGTTGGGGAACGTGAATCGGCCGGCGCTGTCGGTGGGTACCCAGACTTCGCCGGTGTCGAACTTGTTGTTGCCGTTCAGATCGAGCAAGACGGACAGGTTTTTGGTCGTGGTGTCGCCGGCGTCGAAAATGCCGTTGGCGTTGTTGTCGTTGAACGCCACGCCGGAGATCGATGCGGTCCCCACAACGGGCGACAGTCGCACGCCCAGACCCAATCCCGGCTGGTAGCTGCCGCCGAAGAGCGAGACGGTCGGCGTCGTGGTCGCCTGCCAGGTCGACGGGATGAGCGCCCGCACCGGGGCGGTGGCGGCGGTCGTTTGCGTGGTGTCGAACGTCAGCGTGTAGGCGCCGGCGACATCGGTCACGGTGGTGGGCTCGGCGGAATCGAACACGCCGTTGTTGTTCAGATCCAGAAAGACTGTCCAGCCGGCCAGCGCGGGCTCGGCGTCGCTCTTGGTGCCGTTGCCGTCGGTGTCATTCCAGAGGGTTCCGGCCAGCGTTCCCGTGGTGGGCAGCGTCACGCCGGCCTGGGCGACCGCGAAATTGACGTTCTTCAGCGTCACCAGATTGGTCAGCGCGACGCTCGCATGATCGACGGGAGCCGTCAGCGATGTGGGGGCGGCAATGCGCACGCTGTAATTGCCCGGCTTGACCGAGGCGGTGCTGAATTGCAGGGTGTAATTGCCCGCGGCATCGGTGGTGGTGGCGGGCTCGCCGGCGTCGAACTGGCTGTTGCCGTTGACGTCGATGTAGACGCTCACGGGAGTGACCGCCAGCGCGTTTGACTGGGCGGCCGTTCCCGACGACAGATTCAGGACGGCCCCGGACACCGAGCCGTATTGCCACGCATTGAACGTGGAATAAAACGGATCGGCCGGCACGAGGGGCGAGGTGTAATACGTGAACAGGTCCGGGATTGGCGACGTTGGCGTGACGGCGACGGGTGAGACGTGCTTCAGCAGCCCGCCCGGCCGCGCGCTGGTCGTGCCGCCCCGGCCGGCCCAGTTGTTGACCAGCGTGAAGTAATACGCGATCGCGTAGTTCGGCAGGATGACGTTCTTGTATTCGTCGTCGATCGCCTGGGCCCAGGTGGCATCGTTCGCGCCGGTGTTGCCGAACCCGCGGACGCTCCATTCCGTGGCGAACAACTGCTTGCCGTACGCACTGGCGTATTGCACGGCCAGCTGGGTGTTCGTCTGAATGGTGTTCGGAATGTTTGCGTTGCGCGGGTCGTAGGTGCCGTAGGGATGGAAGCCCACGTAGTCGACCAACGAAATCGCGTTCTGCGTATTTAATTCGGTCAGCACCGTCCGCAGGTCATTGGGGCTGTAACTGACCCCGGCAGAGACGACCTTTTCCGGCGTCGGCAGATACGAATGCAGTTCCTGGGCGGCGGGGATGAGGAAGTTGTCGACGTAGGCTTTGAGCCCGTTGGATTTGTTGACGCCGGACGGTTGCCAGTAGCTGGCGGAATCGGGCTCGTTGCCGATTTCCCAATAGTCGATCACGTCGGCCAAGTCGCGCGTGCCGTCGGGCGTCTGCTTGGCGGTCATCAGGTAGTCGACAAGCCCGCGCACCTGCTGATCGGACGTGGGCGGCGTGCCCGTATTGTTTTGCAGCACCATCAGCACGGAAAAGCCGGCGTCGTGCAACTGAAAAGCGCGCTGCATGACCCGGGGCGACGGATCGAGCCAGGGCGTATCCGCGGGCACCGTGCCCATGGTGATCCCACCATACGGCGCGACCGGGTCCCACGCGTTCGGCCGGGCGTCGTAATTGTCGAACCCGTACCAGATCCGCACCGCCGTCACCCCCAGGCTCTTCGCCTGCTGAACGGCCGTGGCAAAATTCTCATCCCAGAGGGCTTCGTCATTGAAATTAATCGCAACGGGATTCTGCGACGCCAGCAATCGGCGCGGTTCGAGAAAATCAAGATGCATCTGCGAGGAAGCCGGCATGTGTCTCTATGACCCCTGAGGAAAGATTGGCAAATGATTGACGCGCCGAAACATAGCTGATCAATCCCGACAGAACAATAAAAAAAGGCCCTATTCTCATCGAAAACTGCCGCATAACGTGCTCGGCCATGTGAGAATGCGTTGACAGTAACGGCGCGCCCCGATGTAATCGCCCATCCCACGCAGAAGTGGCGGAATTGGCAGACGCGCAGGATTTAGGTTCCTGTACCGCAAGGTGTAGGGGTTCGACCCCCCTCTTCTGCAATTATCGGACGAGTCAGCGAGTCAATGATGGCGATGCCACTTCGAATACGCTCAACCGGGGTCGCCGGCCTCCTCTGCGTGATGGCCGCTGGGGCATCTGCCGACCAATTGATGGTCAACGGCGTCCCCCCCGTTCCCGCGACGATCCACGATTTCAGAGACGGCCGGCTCGTTTACTACACGCCTCGCGGCGATGAGGCCTCGCGCGACTATGCCCGGGTCGACCAGATCAGCGTGGACGGTGAACCCGCGCTCAATGATGCCGAAGCCGCCTTTGCGCAAGGACAAAAGGACCAGAGCGTCGACAATTACATCCGCGCGATCCGGAGCACCAATAAGCCGTGGGTAAAGCTGTTCGCCGCCCGGCGGATCAAGGACGCGGTCCCGGCGGACGGACGCTTCGACGCACGGCTGGCGGCTTATCTGGCCGTGCTGACGGTGACGCCGGACGATGCGCCCAAGCAAAAACCCCAGCTTCCCGACGCCGGCAGCCGCTATCTGCAGACCGCCGTCGACGACGTCGAAGCGGCCCTGAAGACGCCGAAGCTCAGCGACGCCCAACAACTCAACCTGCTGAATTTCCTGATCGATATCCAGCGTCGCCAGGGGGATCAGGCAGCCGTCACGTCGACGCTGGAGCGAATTGCCCGCGTCTCCGGCGGCAAGAGCACCGACCCGGCCGTGCTTTCGCAGTTGGCCACGCTCAAGGTCACCCAGGCGCAGCTCGCCTTCGACAATAAAGACTACAAGCAAGCGGCCAGCCTCATTCAGGAGGTTCGGCCGATGTTGAACGAGCCGAATGCGCAAAGCGATGCGATGCTGCTGCTGGCACGGCTGGCCCTGGTGAACGCGGACAAAACCGATAAATCGGCCATGCAGGATGCGGCCCTGGCGTTCATGCGAGTCGTGGCGCATTTTGACGACGTGCAGGGCAAGCCGAA
>JBQCCH010000156.1:0-8315 GCA_051962375.1 Tepidisphaeraceae bacterium | reverse complement strand
CGTCCTGACGATGGGAAGTAGATGAGTCGGATCGAAGGGAACGTTCGGCTGCAACGTTTTGCGGGGACTGGGAGAGGCAACCGATGAATCAAGCGTGGAGCCTGCTGGCGGCGGAAGATCCGGTGATCAAGCTGGTGATCGGGCTGGTGGTGGCGGGGATCTGGGTGGTATTTCAGATTGCGGGGGCGATGCCGAAGAAGCCGGACAAGCGTCGGCCGCCCTCGACGATGCAGCTGCCGCCGCGGGCGAACGAACTACCGCCGCGGGCGCTGGAGCCGCCGGCGCGTCGGCATCCGGATTTGCCGGGGCCGCGGCGCGGCGTGTTGACGCAAAGCGGCCGGCCCGCGCCGACGGTGCGGAATCGTCCCGACGTGAGGCCGCCCCTCGTGAATCGACCGCCGGTGAAAGCGCCGCCGTTGCCCAACCCGTTGCCCCAGCCGGCACGGGCGATGCCGCCAGCGCCAACCGCCCCGCGCCCCGCGCCGGTCGTGCGACGTCCGGCGGTAGCTCCGGCGCAGGCAGCGGTCGCCCAAGCGCCGGCGGCCGCCGCGCCGGATCGTCTCCCGCGTAAGGAATTTCTGGACGCGCTTCTGAAGCCGCGGAATCTAAAGAAGGCGTATCTGCTGGCGGAGATTTTGCAGCCGCCGGTGGCGCTTCGCGATGGTCGGCGGGTTTCGCCGTAAGCGGATTAGACCGCGGCGAGGCGCTCGACCGAGGCGCGAATTTTCAGATGCGGCCGGGTGAACGGGAGGGCGTGCATCTGCTGGAGAGTTGCCCAGCGCTGCGGCGGCTGGGCCACCGGGTGCGCGGGCGTGGGCCAATCGGAATAGGCCACCCGGAATTCATACTGGCGATGGGTCAACCCATGGCGCACCGTGCCGAGCGGCGTGGGAGACGGCATCGAGCCGGGCAACAGGTCGCTGAAGTCGTCCGGTTCGCGCGTGAGAAATTGCCACATGCCCGCCCAGCGGCCGGTGGATGGGCGCTGCTCGATGAGGTATTCGCAGCGCGCGTTCCTGATGCATCGCACGTGCCGGATCAGCAGCGGCACCGGCTTGGCTTTCTTGGCGGGGGGGATCTGGTGTTGAAGCTGTTTTTCGAACGCGCCGCACAGTTCGCGCAGCGGACAGATCAGGCACGCGGGATTTTTGGGCGTGCAGACGGTCGCGCCCAGTTCCATCATTGCCGAATTAAAATCGCCAGCGCGTTCGGCGGGGATCAGTTCTTCGGCGCGGCGCCAAAGGTGCTTCTGGGCGGCGGGCGTGCGCGGGTCGGCGGTCAGGGCGTCGAGGCGGCTGAGAACGCGCACGACGTTGCCATCAAGGATCGGCGCGCGGGTGTCATACGCGAGGCTGGCAATCGCCCCGGCGGTATACCGGCCGATGCCGGGCAGCGTCAGAAGCGTTTCCACATCCGACGGAATGCGGCCGGCATGAGATTCGAGCACCGTGATCGCCGCCTTGCGCAGATTGCGTGCCCGGCTGTAATACCCGAGCCCCTGCCAGAGCCGCAGCACCTCTTGCTCGTCGGCCCGGGCGAGGGCTTCGAGCGTTGGGAAAGCGCTAAGAAATCTATGGAAGTACGGGATGACGGTGACGACCTGCGTCTGCTGCAGCATCGCTTCGCTGACGAGGACGTGATACGCCGGCGGATAAGCGCCGCGCGGGGCTCGCCAGGGGAGGTCGCGCCGCGCGGTGTCATACCAATCGAGCAGCCGCTTCGCGATGGGTTGCGGGGGCGAAGGAGCGTCGCTCAATTGCTGGCCGGGTTCAGGGTGGGGCCGGCGAGCGTGAGCGTGGGCGTGGGCGTCTGCGCCGGGGCAGCAGGCGCCGCCTTGGCGGACTCGAAATAGGCTTCCCACGGAGAGCCTTCGACGGGTTCCACTTCCGGCCGCGTGACGGAGAGTTCGTACCAGGCGCCGTTCACCTGATAGGTGACGGTGCGCGTATGCTCACGCGTTTTTTCGCGGGTGGAGAGCATTTCGTAAGCGGGGTGGCCGTCGAACTTGATCGGCTTGGCGTCGTACTTGGCAAGTTTTGCGGGGTCGGGCGGGCCGGGGAGTTTGACGAAATGAAACGAACCGGGCACGCCCATGGCTTTCACGGGGAGAAAGCGGATGCTGTCGATCACCGCGCCGTTCTGGCCGGCCACATCGACGTGCGCTTCCCAGCCTTTGGGTTCGATGATCGAGAAGCCCTTCGGATGCGTAATGCGGCGCGACTCATCCGGCGAGCCGATCGCCGGCTGGATCGCTACGTAAACAAAGAACGACACAATGACCATCGCCACCGCGACCACGGCGGCAGTTCGAGTGAAACCTCTGCGACGCATGCCCGGATTATAACACTAGGGGCCGGCGGGTGAAGAGATTTTTGCGACCGCGGCGGGGGGCCAGACGAAGGGCCCGGGCAGCCAGCGGTTCATTCGAAAGTAGTACGTGGCATCTCCTTGCGACGGCACGGCAAGTCCTTGCCAGGTTTGCTGCAGGCCGCCGACGATGGGGAAGCTGACTGTGATGTCGTGCGCGCCCGGCGGGAGTCGAAGCGGCACGAGAAAGACGGTGCGCGGGAGCATTTCCCATTGCCGGACGTCGACATCGCTGCCGGCTCGGAGCAGGGCGCCGGCGGCGATCAATCCGCCGGCGATGGCGGCGTCTTCGAGGCGGAAGTTCCGCTGATTGGCGCGGTAGAGCCCATAGCCCGCGCCGCCGGCGATCAGGCCCGTGCCGAGCACGTCCTTGGTGACGCGAATGGTGTCGATGCTTTGCCAGCGGCGTTGCTGGGCCATGGCGATGGTGTCGATCGTGGGGAGCGTGGTGTCGTCGGTCGGGTAGACCGCGCCGTCGACAAACACGGTCGGCCGGGGGATGGGGCCGGCGGTGATGGGATCGGGGACGAAGCGCAGGGTGGTGCCGTCGTTGTCGCGCACTTTGCGGGGGCCGTACCCGTAATCGACGACGAGCAGGACATTGCTCTGCGCTTGCGTCTGGGCATTGGCCAGCGAAGCGAGGTCGGGCCGGTACTTGATCGCGCGATCGAAGGATTGCTGGGCCAGGTCAGGGCGATTGAGCCGAAGCCAGCAGCGCCCAAGCAGGATGTCGGCCAGGACGAAGGAGCTTTCCTGCTCGGTGTAGCCGGCTTTTTCGTCTTTGTCGCTGGCGTAATCGCGGAGCTTGAAAAGCGAGTTTTCGAAGCTGGCTCGCGCGTTGTTCAGGTCATTTTGAACGAGGTAGACGAGCCCGAGATAGAAGCTGGCCATCGCGCGTTCATAGGGCTCGCCCTTCCAGATCTTGAGTTTTTCGTCGACCACGACGGCGGCTGCGCTGCGTGCGCCGGAGTTGACGCCGCCGGCGTTGATGACTTCCCAGGCCTTCAGGAAAGCGGCTTCGGCATCGGGCAGGTCGTAGGAAACCAGCGCCGTCGACCCGAGCCGCAGGTTGTTCAGGACGTAGTTTTCGTCGGTGTTGTTGGCCAGCGGCTCGAGCTTGCGGATGGCGGTCGGGAAATCGCCGTTGAAGTAATCGTTGACGGCCCGGTGCGCCTGGGTCACTTCCCTGGGCTGCTGGCAACCCACGGCCAGCGCGCCGGCGATGGCGCAGGCGGCGGCGCGTCGCAGGGGGGCGGTTGACGGGCGCGGGGTGATCATCTCAATCCAGAAAGCCTTTCACGGCCTGCTTCTGCACTTCGTACGTTCCGGTCCAGAGAATGGTGCGATCGATCAGGTTGGTCAGTTGAAATTCACAGACGTAATAGCTCTGGCGACGCTTGCGGTCTTCGTCGGTCAGGCTGGAGAACGTGGCGGTGAGGGCGTAATCGGGATTGATCGCGTCCGGGCTCGGGCCGGCGTCGATGCCGGTGTCGAGCTCGTGGCCCCGTAGGCGGTAGAAGGCGTCGCGATTCATGATCCACGTGAAGCGCTGCGGCGCGTGCCGGGCGAGCAGCACGCGCACCCGCCCGGTGAACGCGGTCGCTTGCCCGGTGGGGATGACCTCGGCCTGCAGCTCATTGACGACCGGCAAGACGACAATCTTCAACGCGCCATGCTCGGCAATGGCCTGATTGACCTTCGGATCAGCGCCGATTTTGGCGGCCATGTCGTCGGTCATGCTGACCAGATCAAAGCCCGACAACGCCGTGGATTGGCCGTTGGACACCGCGCTGGCGCATCCGATCGCGCAGCAGGGCAACGCGAGCAGCAGCAGAAGGCGTCGGCGAATGGAACGCGGCATGGACGGTTCACCGGCCGGTGGAAACTTCGTACATGTCATCCCAGGCGATCGTCCGGTTCTTCAAGTTCGTCAGGGTGAACTCGCAGAGGAAATAGGTCGAATCGCGATTGGGCAGATCGGCGAGCTTGGCCGAGAGCGCGAAATCCGGCTGGATGGGCACGCCCGGCGCCGGCACGGCGGTGCCGCCCTGGCCGAAGCGGTCGGCGGGTTGATCCAGTTCGCGCGATTGCAGTTCGCGCAGCTTGTCGCGGTTTTCGATCAACTGCACGCGGCCGCGCCCCAATTGGGCGATGCGCGACCGCAGGCGCAGCAGGAAGATGTCAAGGTTTTGCCGCTGCGTGGTCGAGAGATTGTCGACATGGTCGACGACGATCGTCCACTGCTGCTGCGACGCATTGAGATCGGGCAACGCCAGCAGCGACTGCGCCATTTTGTCCGACGCGCTGACGACGTCTTTGCCCTGCAGGCCGCGGCCGTTGTCGGAGAGTTCGTCGACCGGCGGGCGAACGCGTCCCATGCGGTCGGTCTTCTTTTCGCAACCCAGTCCAACCGTCATCGCCAGCGTCAGTGTCAGTGCAACCGCTTGTTTCACGTCGATCTCCTTGCTTGGGGCATTATCGGCAGGATAAGGCTCCGGCATCACAGACACGGTTGCCGTCAAAAGGATGGGCGGCGGGGTCAGGTCTTGAGGTTCAGATGCGTGTGATAATACTTCAATAGCCCGTCGCGCGTGGCGATGCCGATGGTGCGGTTCGGGTCGTAATCGAGCCCGATGGGGAGCGCGTCGACGTCATATCGCAAAAATTCGTCGAAGAGCGAGGCCAGATTCTCCGTATGCCGGACCGGGCGGATGTCGGAGCGCATGACTTCGCCGACGGTCATCAGCGGGATGGCGTCGGCGGCGAGGAGCATTTGGCGGATTTCGGTCTCGGTCAGCATGCCGCGGAAGCCCCCTTTTTCATCGACGATGACGAAATTGGATTGCTCGTTCTGCATGGCCAGGTCGATGGCGCGCTTGGCGGGGTCGCCGATCATGAGGGGCACGATCGGTTCCAGCTTGAGATGATCGATGGTGTATTTGCGGAGCAGCGACATGTCCTGCTGCGCCTCGGGCGACAGGCCGCGTTCGCGGAGGGTGAGGGTATAGATGGAGTCGGCCATCACCATGCGGGCGATGCCGTGGGCGGTGATCGTCGCGAGCATGGCCGGCACGATGACGCCGGGGGAGAGTGTCAGTTCGAACAGGATGAGGATGGAAGCGAGCGGGGCATGAACGACAGCGCCGAGGCAAGCGCCCATCCCGACCAGGGCGAACTCCTGCCCCTGGCCGGCGTGTCCGCCGACGTACGGGAGGACGGCCCCGAGCAACTGGCCGGCCGCTGCGCCCAGGAAAAGCGAGGGCGCGATGATGCCGCCCGACCCGCCGGAGCCGAGCGTGAGCATCGTGCCAAAAATCTTCAGCACGATCAGCGCCAGGAGCATAGCCATCATCATGTTGGGCTGAATGAACTGGGCGAAGGAGCCGTCGAGCATGGATCGGATGACCGAATACCCGTCGGCGAAGAAAGCGGGGCCCGACGAAACATGGAACGGGACCGGCTTGGGTTGGTGCAGCATCCAGCCGAAGACCATGACATATCCGACGCCGAGCAGCCCCAGCAGCGCGCCGCCGAGCGCGGGGCGGGCGGCGCCAAGCTTGCGGAGGGGGTGAAAGTAATGTTCGCCCATCAGCAGGGTCTTGGTGAAGGCGACCCCAATCACGCCGCAAAGCAGGCCCAGGATGACGGCATGGATCATGCCCATGGCCGTGGTGCCGAAGTCGGGCCGGAGCACGTCGCTGGGCATGGCGAAGATCGCCTGGTAGGCGTTGGGCTCGATGTATTGGAAGACGCCGTAGGTCGCCAGGTTGGCGACGACACTGGCGACAACTACCGGGGCGAAGGTGCGCGCGGAAAAGTCGCGCAGGATGACTTCGAGCGTGAAAATGACGCCGCCGATGGGGCAATGGAAGATGGAACTGATGCCCGCGGCCGTGCCGCAGCCGACCAGCAGGGGCATTCGGTGGCGTGAGACGGAGAGCGCGCTGCCCACGCCGGAACTGATGGCGGCGCCGATCTGCACGATGGGGCCTTCCGCGCCGGCGCTGCCGCCGGTGCCGATGGTCAGGGCGCTGGTGAGGATTTTTTCGACGGCGGCGATGGGTTTGACGAAGCCGCGGGTGCGGATGACCGATTCAATGACGTCGACCATGCCGTGGCCCCCCTCGCCGACGCGCAGGGCCTTTCCGATCAGGCCGACCAGCAGTCCGCCCGCCGCCGGAATCACCACGAGCAACCAGATGCCGTGGCCATACAGCCAATCGCCATGGTCGGTCAGGCCGCGATCGGTGAAGAGGCGGTGCTGCAGAAACTTGATCAGCTCGTGGAACGTGACCGACGCGATGGCCGTCAGCAGCCCGATCAGGCCGGCAATGGGGATGAGCCCGATGTCGGGCTTCATGCCAACTTTTGCGAACAGACGCTCCCCCAGCACCTTCAGCCGCGTAGCAACCAGCGTAAGAATCATGAGCGGGTCTAGCTTAGGCGAACGGCGCGCGGTCGCAACCCATGGGACGGAAGTTGCCCCAAATATCAAAAAGCTGCAAAACCCCGGCGGCAAGTAGGGACGAGCAGCGAGGATTGACACGACGGCGCCGACGTGGGAAGAGGGCCTTCCAACATGCCCAGCAATATTGAGATCAAGGCCGTTCTGCGGGATCGCGCGTTCGCGGAAGAGGCTCTGCGGCGGCTCCGGGCGGTCGGGCCGACGCGATTGGAGCAGATGGATGTCTTTTTCAATTGTCCTCATGGCCGGCTGAAGCTGCGGCACATTGAGGGGGCGGCGGCGGAGCTGATTTACTACGATCGCCCCGACCAGCCGGGGCCGAAGCAATCGGATTATGTCGTTTCCCGCACCACGGAGCCGCACACGCTGCGCGAGGCCCTCGCCCGGGCGTACGGCGAGCGCGGCGTGGTGGCCAAGACGCGGACGCTTTATCTGGTGGGCATCACGCGCGTGCACCTGGATGCCGTCCGCGGGTTGGGCGATTACCTGGAATTGGAAGTGGTGCTTGATGCACAGACGTCGCCGGAAAAGGGGCAGCAGATCGCCGATGAGCTGTTGCAGACGCTGGGGATTCGCCCGGAGGATTTGTGTTCCACCGCGTATTTGGACCTGATCACGGCTACAATGCGGTAACCGTATGCGATTGCCGCTGTTTGAACCCCGCACGCCCCTTGTCGAGACCGGCCCCCGGTCGATCGGCGCGGTTCAGATGTCGCGCATCAGTCTGACGGATCGCTGCAACTACCGGTGCGTCTACTGCATGCCGGCCGACGGGGTGCCGTGGCTACCGAAGGACGATCTGCTGACGTTTGAGGAGATCGGCCTGATCGTTCGGACGGCGATCGAACAGCATAACATCCGCCGATTCAAGCTGACCGGCGGTGAGCCGACGGTTCGGCGGGGGCTGACGGATCTGGTCCGGCAGCTGCGGGCGATCCCGGGCGTCGAGGATTTGTCGTTGACGACCAATGGCGACTTGCTCGAGGGTTTGGCGCGGCCGCTTTCGGAGGCGGGGCTGGATCGCGTGACGATCAGCATCGATTCCCTTCGCCCGGAGCGCTTTAAGCAGGTGACGCGCACGGGCGATTTGTCGGCGGTATTGCGCGGGCTGGATGCGTCGCTGGCGGCGGGATTTGGGTCGGTGAAGATCAACTGCGTGATGATGCGCGGCGTGAACGATGACGAATTGGACGCCTTCGCCCGGCTCAGCCTGGAGCGGCCGCTCACGGTGCGATTCATTGAGTACATGCCGCTGGGAGACGCGGCCGTGATGACGGCGGGCACGCGCGTTGCCGATGACGAGCGCGGCCCGCAAGGGGGCTGCGGCGCGCAGGACCGGGGCGATGTCTTCATTTCGGAAGGCGAAGCCCGCGAGCGCATCGAAGCACGCTTGGGCGCGTTGGAACCGGTGGCAAGGGCGAGCGAGCCGGGCGTGGGGCCGGCGATTCCGTATCGGCTGGCGGGGGCGGTGGGGCGCATCGGG
>JBQCCH010000155.1:0-7593 GCA_051962375.1 Tepidisphaeraceae bacterium | reverse complement strand
CGGCCGATCGGGACCATGGCGTCGATCGCCTTGATGCCGGTCTGGAGCGGCTCTTTCACAGGCTGCCGATCGGCGATGCCCGGGGCGATGATGTCGAGCTTGCGAGATTCGCTGCTGCTGATCGCCGGGCCGCCATCGAGCGGCTGGCCGAGCGGGTTCACGACGCGGCCGATCATCGCTTCACCGACGGGCACTTCCAGGAGGCGGCCGGTGGTTTTGACGGTGTCGCCTTCCTTGATGTGAAGGTAGTCACCGAAAATGACGGCGCCGATGGTGTCTTCTTCAAGATTGAAGACCTGGCCCATCGCACCCGACTGGAACTCCAGCAGTTCGCCCGCCATCGCGCCGCGCAGGCCGTAAATGCGGGCGATGCCGTCGCCGACTTCGATGACCGTGCCGACGTCCGACACGTTGAGCTTCTGCTCGTAGGCTTCGATTTCGCGCTTAAGAACGCTGGTGATTTCTGCGACGTTGATGGCCATAGCTTCCTCGGTTCGTTTACTCATCAGCCACAGGGGGTCTCGGTCTGGCTCGGCGAAGGGGTTGGGCTTCGTTCCGGGTTGTCGAGCGTCTCTGAAGCTTTTTTACCTTTTGAGTGACTGTTGTTGAATCAGGATCGATCAGACGGCGGCGACCAAGCGGCGCTTGATCGTTTCCAGTTGACTGCGGACGCTGCCGTCCAGGAGCGAGTCGCCGACGCGGAGAATCAGCCCGCCGATGATCGATTCGTCGACCTTCTGCTTGATGTGGGCGTTTTTGCCCAGCTTGTGGCTGATTTGCTGCCGGACGTTTTCCATGTCGTCGTGGCCGAGCGCGTGGGCGACGGTGACTTCGACATCGACGTTGCCCGCGCGTTCGTCGAGCAGCCGGGCGAACTCGCGGGCGATCGCCGCGAAATCGCCGAGGCGGTTTTTGGCGCTCAGGAGCTTGAGGAACGCGACGACGACTTCGGAGGCTTGCCCGCTGAAGACGCGTTCGAGCACGGCGGAGCTGTGGGCATGGGCGACGGTGGGGTCGGCCAGGAACTGGGCGAAGGCCGGGTCGTTCTGGACGACTTCGGCGATGCCCCGCACGTCGTCGGCGACCTGCTGGGTGTTGTTGCGGGCGTCGGCCAGTTCGAGCAGCGCCTGGGCGAAGCTGTTGATCGTGGCGTGATCGGTTTTATGGGCCATGGCTTGCTTTGCGGGCGCCGGGAGGCGGTCCGCAAATCTCCTTAGTTCAGGGTCCCGAGCTGTTCGAGCGACTGGCGAACGAGTTCGCGCTGGTCATCGACATTGAGGTTGCGACGCAGGATTTTTTCCGCGATCGACGTGCTGAGGGAGGCGGCGTACTCGTGGATTTCGGCGACGGCCGACTTGCGGCTGGCTTCGATGTCCTTGAGGGCGCGTTCCTTGGCTTCTTCGGCTTCCTGCTGGGCCTGCATCTTGGTGCGGGTCGCCAGGGCCTGGGCGTCGGCGTTGGCTTTGTCGAGGATGGCCCGGACTTCGTCGCCCGCTTTGGCGAGCTGGGCCTGGTACTGCTTCATCTGGGCGTCGGCCTGGGCGCGGGCGCGTTCGGCTTCTTCGATGTCGCGGCGGATCTTGGCTTCACGGTCGGCCAGTCCCTTGGCGATCGGCTTGAAGGCGACCTTCCCCAGGATAACCACGAGGAGGATGAACACGACCAGCGTGGTGATCGCGGTCATGAGCCCTTCGTTGATCTGGGGCGGGAAGTGGGCGCCGCCCTCGCCGGCTTCTTCGGCGGCCAGCGTCAGCAACGGGGAGGCCATCACGGTAAAGAACGCGGCGGCGGCGAGTCGGTTCACATTCATCGTTCGCTTTCCTTTCAAACGGATCGATCGCAAATCCGCCGGACGCCCTTTCGGACGCCGGGCGGGGGAAAAAAGTTAGGCCTTCAGGATCGCGACGACGATCGCGAAGAGCGCGACGCCTTCGACGAGAGCTGCGGCGATGATCATGTTGGCGGCGATGCGGGCGCCGGCTTCGGGCTGGCGGGCGATGCCTTCCATCGCGCTGCCGCCGATGCGGCCGATGCCCAGACCCGCACCGACGACGGCCAGGCCCGCGCCGAGAACGGCCAGACCGGTGCCGACCGTCACGCCCAGGGTGGACGCGCCACCGGCCGGGCCGGCGGACGGATCAGCGGCCATCGCCATGGCCGGAAGAGCAATGATCGCCAGGACGGCGACGAGGTTCAGGAACTTCTTCATACGATACTCCTTGTTCACGAACGGCCCGGCGAGCGGCGATTCGACTTCTTGTCTCAGACTCGTCGGGCGACCATCGCCCGGCGTTTTTCATGACCGCTCGCCCGGTCATGGCGGTGCATCGGTTCTTCGGTCGCGCCCGTCTCAGGTTGGGCCAGGCAGTCCCGCGACCGTATCGAATCAATGCGCCGGCTTCACAGCGGTGTCATGGGTCATCGCGTCGTGCTCACGCACGGCGTGGGGCTCCCCCAGTTCATCGCCTTCCTTTTCGTGATGATGTTCATCGTCATGGTGATGGGTGATGAGCTGGCTGATGAAGAGGGAGGAGAGGAACACGAACAGGTACGCCTGCAGAAGCGCGACGAACAGTTCGAGGACCATGATGGCGACGGACGCAATGACCGAGACCAGGCCGATCATCAGGCCGCCGCCGACGCCGAGGCCGATCCAGGCGAGGGGGACGAAACTGGCGAGCACCGCCAGCAGCACGTGGCCGGCGGTCATGTTGGCCGCCAAACGAACGGCCAGGGCGAAGGGCTTGATCAGCATGCCCAGGAATTCGACCGGGATCATGATCGGCGCCAGCCAGGCGGGCGCGCCGCCGAGGAAGTGGTGCAGCCACCCGCCGACGCCGTTGGTCTTGATGCCTTGGAACTGGATGACGACGAAGACGATCAGGGCCAGGGTCAGCGTGACGTAGAAGTTGCTGGTGGCGGTGCCGGAGATCGGGTGGAACCCGTGCGGCACGGGGCCGGGCTCGCGGTTGAAGATGAGGTTCTGGATGGCGTCAAACGGGAGCAGGCCCAGGACGTTGTTGATGAGGATGAAGAAAAAGAGCGTCCAGAGGAACGGCATGAAGCGATCAGTTTCGTCGCCCAGGGAGGGCTTGGCGACGTCATCGCGGATGTAAAGCATGATCGCTTCGAAGAAGTTGCGCGTGCCGGTGGGCACATGCTTGCCGTCGCGATAGTCCTTGGTGATGAACGGGAAGATCACGAGCATGATGACCGTGGTGGTCAGGAGCATCACGATGTGATTGCTGAGGATCCAGAACCCGTGGGGCGCCCAGATGGGATGGTCAATGATGTGTTCGAGCGGGTTTCCCGCGGCCAACAGGTCAAGCATTGGAGACTCCATGGATTCCGCTCGAGACGCGGGTGGCGCGGTAGAGCAGGGTTGTTTCAGCGATGAGCATGGCCGCGTAGTAGCCGCAGATCATGAAGCCGACGGCTTCGCCGGGGGTTTGCAGGCCGTGGGTGACGATGAGCAGGCCGACGAGGCTGACCCCCATGCGGATGCCGGAGGCGGCCATGACGAAAAGGACGGCGGTGTCGACCGGCTTGCCCGCGAGCTGGCGCAGGATCAGGACCGAGACGACCATGCTGACGATTCCGACGATGCTGGCGGATTGATAGGCGGCCCACCACTCGGGGCGGTGTTGGGCGACGATCAGCTGGGCCTTTCCCGCGGCGGCGGCGAGGCCGGCGAGCACGACGGCGCCGGGCAGTTGCCGGGCGAGCGCGGGCGACAGCGTCGGGATGGCGCGCAGCGTCGACGAAACGGCGCTCGCCGGGGCCGGGGCGGCCGGGGTTGCGGGAATTGGAGCGGCGGTCTGCATCAAGAGAAAAACGTCCTTCGACCCTGTTTCCGTGAATTCCTGGTTTCGTGGCTTCGTGTGGGGGCGGCCTTATTTCATCGCGGCCGCGGCAGATTTCAGCAACCGATACAGTCCAACACCGAACCCAAACACGCCGCCAACGATCAAGCACCTGGGAAATAAGCCGAACCGTTTGTCCAGCCAGTACCCTGCCGCTGCGGGGATCAAGACCGCGAGAATGAATTCGAACCCGACTCCGGCCATCGCGCCGACCTGGCGGAGGACGGAGGCTTCGTCGGACGACGGACCGCTGGGAGGTTTTCCCGGTTCATCCGCCATCGAAATTCCTGGTCACGGAACCCTCGCTCACCCGCACAGACCGGCACCACCCGGGCTCTTGCGAGCGAGCGCGGTACGGTAAAGGCAAGCATTAGACAGGTCAAGCAAAGGCGGCGTTCCGGCGTGCGATACATTGCCGCAGCCTGGCGAGGTTTGGCGAATTTATCGGCAACGGTTGTCCGATAAGCTAGGTAGCACGGGTCGGGAGGGGTCGGGTGCGCGTCGTGAGCGAAGAACGCGGCTTCTTGCTCACGCCGACGGCCGGCCTCCGCCGTGCGTGTCGCACCTGAGGTCTATGCCCCTGCTTTGGCGAATTGCTTTGATCACCTGCCTGCTCGCGATTGCGGTCGCGGGCATCGATTGGGGTTTGCCCTCGTCCAAGGCGGCCCCCTACCTGGCGAGCGTGGGTCAGCAATGGTCCGGGCAGCGGCTGGCGGGTTTCGACGCCGACCGGACGGACGCCAAACTCGGGGCGGACGTGGATCGGAACCCGGTCTCGCCGGGCGATACGCCGGTTGTCCTGAACCGCACCGACGCCCAGCGGGCCGAGATCCTGCGGCGGTACCGGCTGTATTCGCACCAGCCGGATGAGATGATCACCTTCATGGCGCTGCAGCAGATGAACCCCGCGCAGCGGCAGTTCGATCCGCGGCTGTATCAATATGGCGGGCTATGGATTTACCCGGTGGGCGGCCTCCTGAAGGGGGCGTCGATGCTGGGACTGATCGACCTGCGGCCCGACAAGGCGTTTTATTACGACCACCCCGAGGCGTTCGGGCGGTTTTACGTGGTGGCGCGGCTGTACACGCTGCTGGCGTACGTCGGGGCGATGGCGCTGGGGGCGATGGTCGTGAAGCGGTTGAGCGACGACGACTTTGCGGCCGCGGTGACGGCGGCGGTGATCGGGGCGCTGCCGGTGGTGTTTGCCCTGGCGCACGATGCCAAGCCGCACCTCGGCGGCGCGGCGCTGATGCTGGCGGCGTGCCTTGCGGGGGCTCGATGGGTGCGCACCAATGCCACACGCGACGCGATCCTGGTGGGCCTGTTCGTGGGGCTGGCGTCGGGGATGGTGTTGTCGGCGGCGGTGGTGGTGATCGTGCCGGTGACGATGGTGCTCCTCGGCCGGGCCACCCCGGGCGAGCGCGTGGCCGCCCTGCTGCTGGCGCTATCGACGGGCGCGTTCGTTTATGCGGCGACCAATCCGTATGTGCTGCTGCACCTGATCAATCATGACCCCGTGCTCGCATCGAACGCATGGAATACCAAGGCGATGTACGCCCTGCAGGATTTGTCGGGCCCCTTCCTGAATGCGGCCCGGCTGACCGTGCAGGCGATGTCGATCCCGATGGTGTCGCTGGCGGGGATTTCGACGGTGGTGGTGATCGCGCGTCGGCGGGCGCTGTCGCCGCTGGCGATCCTGATCCTGGCGACGAGCCTTGCGGTGGCGATTCCGTTCGTGCTGTTCGCGGAGGCCAAGCCGTCGGAATATGCGCGGTTTTCCGTCTTTCCGGTGATGGCGCTGGCGATCCTGTGCCTGTTTGCCGTGACCACGATCCGGCGGACGTGGGTGCGCTATACGACGCTGACGCTGTTGCCGATCCTGCTGATCATCTCGGGCACGCTGCCGTACATTCAGGCGTTCGCGGCGGACACGGGGGATCAGAACACGCGTCAGGCGGCGGCGGCGGCGATTCAGTTGAACGACATTCAGAACGGGGCGACGCTGCAGATGTATGCCGAGCCCGCCCCCTACTCGGTGCCGCCGGCGAACGTGTTCGATTGGCGGATGGTGCTGACGCGTCCGGCCGACCCGGCGATCGGGGACGTGGTCATCCGGGCGATCGACGACCCGGATCTTCTGGGCCCCGTGCCGATGGGATATCGCCGGCAGGTGATCGGCGCCGACGACCGGCTCGCCCCGATCACCTGGGCGGACAAGCCGTTTGAAATTCTGACGAAGCAATGAGGCGCAGCGGCATTTACGGGGCAGCGTCGGGCGCGGGCTGGTAGGCGGTGTATTTGTCGGCGCGGCCGCGCGCTTGTTCGGCGGGATATTTCTTTTCGTTCTTCGCCCGCTTGTCCGCGAACGCGCGCGAAAGATCGATGCCCTGATCATGGGCGATGAGCAGGACCCAGCCGAGCACATCGGCGAGTTCATCGGCGAGGCGTTCCTGGTTTGCGGTCAGGTGGGCCTGCAGTTCGGCGGCCTGCTTCCATTGCGTAAGTTCCAGGACCTCGGCCGCTTCCAGGCAGAGGGAAACGATCTGGTCTTTGGGGTTATGAAACTGTTCCCAATCGCGTTCGGCGCGAAAAGCGAGCAGGCGTTGAGTCATGTGCTGAAGGTCGGACATGGCTGCATCGTACGGTTGAGGCCGGCGATCGCGGAAGCGATTGCGGGGAAAGCGGCTGGGGAAAGCGTTCCGCGCGGGGGCAGGATCGGTATACTCCGCGAATGCCACTTCGCATTCTCGCCCTGGGCGACATCGTTGGAAAGCCGGGCCGCCAGGTGATTCACGACCGATTGGCCGCCACCGTGCGCGAGAAGAAGGTCGATCTGGTGATCGCCAACGCCGAGAACATCGCCGGCGGATCGGGGATCACGCCGAATCTGTTTCACAAGATTCGCTCGTACGGGATCGACGTGGTGACGCTGGGCGACCACGCGTTTCGGCGCAGCGAAATCGGGCCCACGTTGAACTCGTCGGAACGGATCGTGCGCTGCGCGAACATGCCGGCCAGCGCGCCGGGCAAGTTATTTACGGTGGTGACGACGAACGACGGCGTGCGCGTGGCGGTGTTTGCGGTGATGGGCCGGATCTACATGAACCTGCCTTGCGATGACCCGTTTGCGGCATCGAACCAGGTGCTGGCGCAAGTTCCGAAAGACGTGAAGGTGCGCGTGTGCGATGTGCATGCTGAGGCGAGCAGCGAGAAGATCGCGCTGGGGCATCACCTGGACGGGCGGTGCAGCTTTGTCTTCGGGACGCACACGCACGTGCCGACCGCCGACGCGCGGGTGACATCAAACGGGACGGCCTACATCAGCGACCTGGGAATGACCGGCCCGTACGACAGCGTGCTGGGGCGGCGGAAGGATCGGGTGCTGAGCTACATGACCACCGCGCAGCCGGCGCCGTTCGACGTGGCGACCGGGGATGTGCGGATGTGCGGGGCGCTGGCGGAAATCGACCCGGCGACGGGGAAGGCGCTGAGCATCGAGCGGATCGAAGTCCAGGGCGCCAATGCCGACAGCGGTTACGACGAAGATGACAAGCCGGAAAAGCGCCGGCCGGACGGGGAGCGGTGAGCGGTCGCGGGTATCGCGAATGCGGCTGGAGGGGCGGGATTTTCGCCGCTTTTTTGGGGGGCCGGCGGTAGAAAGGGAGAGAGGGGAAGGCGCGGGTGGCGCTTCGGGGCTCTTTGGCAAGTTGGGGGCGGGGTTTGGTGGGCG
>JBQCCH010000154.1:0-6236 GCA_051962375.1 Tepidisphaeraceae bacterium | reverse complement strand
TTCGAAATTTCGAAGCTGCTGGGGGACAAGTCCAAGAGCCGGTTTGTGCGGATCGCGGAGAACCTGGACGAGGGGACGATTCACGAGATCAGCAAGCTGGATCTGCCGGGCGTGGGGTTCACGCCGATGAACGTGCGGTATTACCCGATGGGGTCGGTGGCATCGCACATTCTGGGGGGTGTGGGATCGGACGGAAACGGGCTGGAAGGCGTGGAGCTGAAATTCAACAAGCTGCTGGCGGGCCGGGATGGTTCGAAGCGGACGCTGAAGGACGCACGCCGGCGGCCGATTTATGTGGATGCGGACGACTATGTTCCGCCGCAGCATGGGCAGCAGTTGATTTTGACGATCGACGCGACGATTCAGACGATCGTTGAAGAACAATTGGCCGACGCGTGCACGAAGTACAAGGCCAAATCGGGCGAAGCCGTGGTGATGGTCCCGTACACCGGCGATGTGCTGGCGTTGGCGAATTATCCGACCTTCAACCCGCAGGATTTGTCGGACGCGTCGCCGGACCGTCGGCGGGATCGGGCGGTGGTTGATCCGTACGAGCCGGGATCGACGATCAAGCCGTTCATCGTGGGGCCGGCGTTGATGGATCGGGTGACGCGGTGGGATGAGGTGTTCGATACGCACAACGGCGTCTGGTATGCCGGCTACGGCAAGCGGATGATCAAGGATGTGCACGGGTACGCTCGGCTGGCGCTGTGGGACGTTCTGACGAAATCCTCGAACATCGGCATGTGCGAACTGGGACAACGGCTCGGCAACGCGGGGTTGTTCAAAAACCTGACGAGCTTCCGATTCGGCCAGAAGACGGGCATCGAACTGCCGGGCGAAGATTCGGGCTTGATCAACCCGCTGAAGAAGTGGACGCGATACAGCACGGAGTCAGTGAGCCAGGGGTACGAAATGCGGGTCACGCCGCTGCAGTTGTGCCGGGGCATGTGCGCTTACGCGAACGGGGGGCGGCTGGTGGATCCGCACATTTTGCAAGGCACCGTGGATGCCGACGGACAGGTGGTTTCGGACATCCAGCGGAAGACGTTCAACCAGTTCCCCCGCGTGATCGACGCCGATACGGCAGCGAACGTGCGGCGGATTTTGTGCGACGTGCTCGTGCGTGGGACTGCGATCAAGGCGCGATCGAGCGTTTACAACATTTTCGGCAAAACCGGCACCGCTCACAGCGCAGTGAACGGCAGCTACAACGAAGAAAACTACACGAGCAGTTTCATCGGCGGCGCCCCGTACGAAAACCCGCGGCTGGTGGTGGCGGTGGTGGTTCACAACCCGGACAAGAGTCTGGCGCACTACGGCGGGATCGTGGCCGGGCCGGCGGCGAGTGCGATCCTGGAGCAGTCGCTGCAATATCTGCAGGTTCCGCCGAGCGGCGATCTCCCGCTGCCGCCGCCGAATGTGCAGAACGTGCTGTACGCCTACGACGCACGGCTTTACGCGAAACCGAAGGCGATCGAGACCGCGTCGGTCAAGGAAGACTAATAGCCGCTTTCCCCGGAAGCGGCGAAATCTAGTCCGCGATGCCGGCTGTCGTGGAGATTTGCTTCGGGGCGGCGGCCGACGGTTGCGTGGGGATCGGGTTGCCGGTCGCTTTGATCGAGAGCATCCGCTGCAATGCGACGGTGGCCCACTTGCGGGTGTGGGCGTCGACCCTGATCTCGTTCAACACGGTTCCGGCTTCCAGATTCTCAAGCACCCAGCACAAGTGCGGCAAATCGATGCGGTACATCGTTGTGCAGAGACACTGGCACTCGCTGAGGACGATGATCTGCTGCTCCGGATGCTGCTGGCGCAGCCGATTGACCAGGTGCACTTCCGTGCCGATCGCCCACTGTGTGCCGGGCGGGGCTTTTTTTATCTGATCGACGATGAAGGCGGTGCTGCCGGCCATGTCGGCTTTTTGAACGACTTCCCAGCGACACTCGGGGTGGACGATCACCTTCATGCCCGGGTGCTTGGCACGCACCTGGTCGATATGCTCCGGCCGGAACAAGGCATGGACGGAGCAGTGGCCCTTCCAGAGGATGAAATCGGCGTCTCGGATCTGCTCCGCGGTGTTGCCGCCCAGATCCTGCTTCGGATCCCAGACGATCATCTTGTCAAGCGGATATCCCATGGCGTAGGCGGTGTTTCGGCCGAGGTGCTGATCGGGGAAGAACAGGATCTTCGGCTTCACCGCCGGCCGCGGCTCCAAAGCGCCGCCGCCGAGCGCCCACTCCAGCACGCTGCGGCAATTGCTGCTGGTGCAGACGGCGCCCGCGTGCTCGCCGACGAACGCCTTGATCGCCGCCGAGCTGTTCATGTAGGTGATCGGCACAATCGGGTGTGACCCGAGCACCTGCGTGAGCTGTTCCCACGCTTCCTCGGTCTGCTCCAAATTGGCCATGTCCGCCATGGAGCAGCCGGCCCCGAGATCGGGAAGGATCACCCGAACCGATTCGTCCGTCAGGATGTCGGCAGACTCCGCCATGAAGTGAACGCCGCCGAAAATCACAAATTCGGCATCCTTCTGGTCCGCTGCCCGACGGCTCAACTCGAAGCTGTCGCCCACGAAGTCGGCATAGTCGATGATTGAGTCCTGCTGGTAGTGGTGCCCCAGGATGACCAGCCGTTTTCCCAGCGATTGCCGGGCCATCTCGATGCGAACACGCAATTCCGGCTCGGAAAGCTGGATGTAGACGTCGGGGATGGGTTGCTGCCAGGTGCTGCTCATGGATGTCTATCTTACGACAAAACGGGTCTGAAGGTTTAGCGCTTCAGCAGGCTGGGGTTGCGGTCGAACCCTGCCTGATGCCAATACGGGTAGATTTTCGTCGACTCGCTCGCCGCATCCAGCTTCGCCACCTGCTCGGCCGACAGGTTCCAGCCGACCGCTCCCAGGTTCGCGCGCAATTGCTCTTCCGTGCGGGCGCCGATGATGACGCTCGATACCGTCGGCCGCTGCAACAGCCAGTTGAGGGCGATCTGCGGAACGCTCTTGCCCGTCTCCGCGGCCACCTCATCCAAGGCGTCGACGACCTGATACAGCTTTTCATCCGATACCGGCGGCGCCGCGTCGGCGGTCCGCTGATGGCTCATCCGGCTGTTCGGCGGCAGGGGTTGGCCACGCCGAATTTTGCCCGTCAGACGCCCCCAGCCCAGCGGGCTCCAGACCACCGCGCCCACCTTCTGGTCGATCGCCAGCGGCATGAGTTCCCACTCATATTCCCGGCCGATCAGCGAGTAGTACGCCTGGTGCGCCACATACCGGGGAAGCCCATATTTTTCCGAGACGGCCAACGACTTCATCAAGTGCCAGCCCGAAAAATTCGAGCAGCCGATGTACCGAATCTTCCCCGCCCGCACAAAGTTCGCCATCGTATCGAGCGTTTCTTCAACGGGCGTGATCGCATCGAAGCCGTGCAATTGAAACAGGTCGATGTAATCGGTGCCGAGTCGCTTCAGGCTGCCCTCGATGGCGCGAATCAAGTGATGCCGGGACGAACCCGCCTCATTCGGGCCGGGGCCCCAGCGGAAGGTGGCCTTGGTGGAAATCAGCACCTGATCCCGCCGTCCTTTGATCGCGGCGCCCAGGATCGATTCGGCATTTCCCTTCGAATAGATGTCAGCCGAATCGAACATCGTCAGGCCGGCTTCCAGGCAGATGTCGACGAGCCGTGTCGCTTCCGCGACGTCGCTGGCGCCAAACCCTTTGAAAAAATCATGGTCGCCCCCGCCAAATGTGCCCGTTCCCATCGTGAGCACCGGCACCATGAATCCCGAACCG
This sequence comes from Tepidisphaeraceae bacterium, assembly GCA_051962375.1. Lineage (GTDB taxonomy): Bacteria > Planctomycetota > Phycisphaerae > Tepidisphaerales > Tepidisphaeraceae > RYN-431. The sequence continues at coordinate 2,446 of JBQCCH010000154.1, read as the reverse complement.
CCCAGTTGTCGAAACTCCATCGCTTACTCCCTGTGCAATGTCAGCCTGTGCAATTTCAGCCTCTGCAATGTCAGTCAGTGCGCCACAACCGCGTCATCGTCCAGTGCGACGCCGGGTTCCGGGTCAGCCGACAGCATCAGCACCACCAAGGCTACCGCCACCATCACCGCCGCCGAACTCCAGACACCCGTCCAGTGAAAATATTCCCACACCTGCGCCCCGATCGCCGAGCCGATCGCTCCGCCGACGAAGTACGACACCATGTACACCGACGTGGTCCGATTCCGCAACGCCGGCGAGATGCCCATGACCCGCGTCTGGTTGGAGATATGGCTCGCCTGTGCCCCGGCATCCATCAGAAACACCGCCAACACCAGCCACGCCAGCGAATACGCCGATAGCCCCATCATCAGGAAAGAGCCCATCATGAGCACCAGCGATGCCCCATTGACCAGTTTCGCGCTCAACCGATCCGACAAATGCCCGGACACCGGAGCGGCCATCGCGCCGGCGATCGCCACCAGGCCGAACATCCCCATTGCCCGGCCGCCGTAATGCTCCGGACGGGCCTCCAGGTAAAACGCCAGCGTCGTCCAAAATACGCTGAACGCCGCAAACCCAACCCCACCCAAAAACGCGTGCAGCCGCAGCGAAGGCTCACGCAGCGTGATCGGCAACAGCGATCCGATCAGTTCCTTGTACGACGGCGGATTCGTCGGCCGCGGAGCACGCGGCAACAGGAACAGGATCAGCCCGATCGCCAGCGTCAACCCCGACCCCAGCTCAAACACCGCCCGCCACCCCAGCCACGCGCCGATGAACCCCGCCGCGCTCCGTGAAAACAGCACGCCGATCAACAGCCCGCTCATGATCGTGCCCACCGTCCGCCCGCGCTTGGTCGGCTCCGCCATGCTCGCGCCGTACGCCACCGTCAAAATCGGCGTGATGTTGATCACCCCCATCAGGTAGCTCGCCAGCATCGCCATCAGATAACTCGGAGCCGCCGCCAGCATCAGCAGCAAACCCGCCGCCGAGAGCGCCGCCGCGATGATCATTTTTCGGCGATCGATGCTGTCGCCCAGAGGCACCAGGAACAGCAGCCCCGTCGCATACCCCAACTGCGTCACCATGGCGATCGCACCGATGGCCGCCGCGCTCACGTGCAGCGTTTGGCCCATCTCCGGGAGCAGCGCCTGGTTGTAGTAGATGTTCGCCACCGTCAACCCCGCCGCCAGCGCCAGCAGCCGCACCACGCCGGCCGTCAGCGGGGGATGGGGAGGCAATCTCGCCGGGTCCGCGGTTTCAACAGGGTACAAATCCATGACTGCTCACATGACCGCTCAATCGAACCCTTCATTCCGCAACGATTTCCGACACCCCGTCGCGCGATTCGAACGCAGATCGGCCGAATCGCCCATGCTAGATCGCTCGCCAAACATCGTCCAGTCACATCGGCCGGTCACGCCGGACATCGCTCGACCGCCGTCGCCCGAGCCTCGTCACCCCGGCAGTGGCATTCGGGGGAGAGCCTCGCTATCATGCCCCTCTCGCTCGTCATCGCGGATGACGGCCGGGCCGATGCAAGGGTCGGTCGTGAACCTGGTCAGGTCCGAGAGGAAGCAGCCATAAACGATCCCGATTCTGTGCCGTCGCCACCCGGTCGTCTTCCGCGGTGACGATTTTTTTTTCGCCACCCTTCGAACCCGAACTCCCTCGATCCCCCTACAAGATCAGGCCTAAGTCCGCCAAACCACCCGCCGGCCGTTCCTGCCATTTTTGTTTGCGGTTTCGACCCATTTTCCGCCCCAACCCCCGGCCCAGCCAAACGTTCCGATTTCTCACCACCTCAGCGCCAGCGCGATGGCCCTTGCCCAGCTCGCCCAGCGACTTATGTGCCCCAAAAGGATTCAAACGCACTAGCGCCAGCCCACCCTTACGCAGTACGCAATACGCAGTAGCCCCGCTTCACGTCTTCACGTTTCACTCATCCCGCCCGCAAAACGCCATCCAAATTGCCAAAGAGCCCACCCCCAACTCCCGTTCTACCGCCGGCCCCCGAAAAAAGCGGCCCAAAAATCCGCCGTGTCCAACCTCAATAGAAATGTCCTACTTACCGCCTCGATAGAAATGTCCGCTTCGCCCTGGGTCTCTGAGCCCGGTCACGCGGGGCCGCGACAGGAAGGGCGGTGGGGCCCGCTTGCTCAATTCGCTCGGCCCAACGACACTGGCCGGCGATGAGAGTGCTGATCGTTGCCAACCTCGTGAAGCCCAAAGTCCAACCGGCCGTCGATGCGCTGGTGCCTTGGCTCCAAGAACGCGTCGAATTCCTCGGCGTCGAGGACGATCGCAATTTCGACCTCTCTCAAATCGAGGTCGACCTGATCCTCGTTCTCGGCGGCGATGGCACGCTCCTTTCGGCGGCGCGGCGGCTCTGCGGGCGGCAGAT
>JBQCCH010000153.1:0-6925 GCA_051962375.1 Tepidisphaeraceae bacterium | reverse complement strand
CGATAAGTCGCGACCGTGTACTTTTCGCTCGGCGCCGTGTGGGGGCGCTTCGATCGTTTCGAGCCGACGCGATTGCCCTGGTTCAGGGGCGTCTTGCGCATCGCGGACAGTCGCTCCCGCCTCTCCCGTTCGGCGTCCGCCGGCGAAAAGACGTAGGCGTTCAGATCGCTCCGCAGCCACGGCCGCAGGATCTCGATCCCCTTGGGCCCGATCGCGATTGGCCGCGCTTTGCCGAGGTGCTGGGTTTTGTGCTTCGCCGGGTTATAGATCCACACATCGCCGCTGGCATCGACGTCGCACGTTCGGAGCTGGACCACCTCACCCGGCCTCATGCCGGTGTGCATTTGCAGCTTGACCATTGCCGCCACCGTCGGCGACATGAACGGCAGGCACGCCTCAACATGCTCGACCGCGACGGCTTGAACCGCCTTCGGCTCCGGTGCAGCTTCCAGGCGTGCTTCCAGGCCATCCACGGTCTTCAGGGCTTCATAAACGCCCGCGGGCACAAGCTGACGACTCACGCCCCATTTGAAGATCCGGCGGGCCAGGTAGAGCCGGGTGTTGCAGGTTTGCCGGTTCCAGCCGGCACGGATCATCTGCTCCTGCACGGCCAGAAGGGCACGGGGGCCGAAGTCTTCGACCGCGGTCGTTCCGTAGAGCCGAGCGATGATCTTCATCACGCTCTTGTAGGAATGGCGCTGAGAGGGCGGGATCGCGTTCGAGTTATTGAACGCCAGCAAGACTTCAGCGATCGTCACCACGTGCGAGCCGTTGTCCTGGGGGAACGTGCGGCCGGCGGCGAGCCATTCGCTCACGACGCGGTCATAGTTATCGCGGGAAAGTCGGGTGCCGTGCGGCCCGAGGTAGATCGTGCGGCCGGAGAGCTTCACGCACGCCTGACCGCTGGCTTTGTGATGCCGGTACGAGGGGAGTTTGCTTCGCGCTTTTGCCATGGTGACGTGACCCGAATAATACCCTAACAGCAAAGGTGGTAGACTACCACTTTTGCGTTTCATCAGGGCGAGGGGCACGACGGCCTAAAAACGTCGTAAGTCGCTTATTATGCTATCTTTATGAAAATGGGTAGGGCCGGGATCGAACCGGCGACACCAGCATTTTCAGTGCTGTGCTCTACCAACTGAGCTACCTACCCGGCCATCCGGGACGCGGGAGTATGCCAGACCCTCTCGTTCAACGCAAGCGCAGGAACCTCGCTTTTACGATCGCCCCTGGCTTGGCGTATCTTCTTGTCGCCAGGTGTAGAAAAGCTTGGCGATTCGATCGGCGAACCCGTTGAACAGCTGGTCGCGCACGCCGTTGTAGGTGCTGCCTTCGCCGCCCTTGAGCGCGGGCGTCTCGTAGCTGACGCCAAAGCCATCGGCGCTGTCGGTCGGCCAGAGCGTGTCGCCGGTCTTGCAGTCGACCACCTTCACCGCCGCCGCCCCTTTGCCCTTGTACATGAAGTCGCCCGCCATCGAGCCCACGCCCGCCGCCTGCAGGTCGATGTAAATCACCTGCTCCGCCCCGACGGCTTTTCCGATGTCCGGAATCGTCATCCGGCTGTACTCGCTCGGCCGCGTGTTTTTCAGGTCCAGGATTTTCTCCGACGGCACGATCGTCACCAGCTTCTTGTCGCTCAGCTTTTCCTGCACGTAGCGCCCCAGCAGTTCCGATTCGTTAGCCGACAGGTCGGGGTTGCGATAATTTTCAACCAGCACCACGGTCGGCACGTTTTTCAGCGTGTATTTCGCCGGCACTTCGGGCGGGGGGGAGAATTTATACATTGCCGCCCCGATCACATTGCACCCGCCCACCGCGCACAGACCCAGCAGCACGCCGCTCGCCGCCGCCCTGCGATTCAGACCCCGCCATCCAGCAAAAGAAAGCTCCATCGCGTCTCGTCCTTGTTACGTCCGCCCGATCGGGCTCGGCTCACCCTTTGTTTTTCGAATCGTCCGGATGCTGAATCAGCCGCTTGACGATTTCGCTGGTCATCATGTCCAGCGCGCCGCCGTACATCGTGCGGTCGTCCTTGTTCAGCATCCCTTCTTTCGGGGCGAACTCCGGATACTGCACGTGGATGTTGTCTTCCTGGTAGGCCACCTTCGCTTTGCCGTCCTTGATTTCGATGACCTTCATCGTGCAGTTCATGCGTCCCAGGAACAGGGCCACGCCATTGTCTGATCGCGTGCTCAGGTCGTTCACTTCCACGTAGATCAGCCGCGTGATCCCCAGTCGCGGGGCCACGCTCGTGATCGGCTCATTCTCGATCGCCGGGTGCTCTTTCTGGTATTTCACGTACGACGCCGGCGGGTACGGAAATTTCAGCCCCTCCACGTCTTTGCTCTCGGCGTCGATCGCCTGCTGCAGCTTGTTGACGATGCTGTTGCTCATGTCCAGCGGAAGGTTCGGCCAATCCATCAGCAGCGACCGATCCGCCCAGATCATCACGCCCACCGTCTGGTGCGCCAGCCCCTGGTACGCGGCCGCGATGTCCGGACGCGGCGCCTTGGCCGCGATCGCCCCCAGCACATTGCACCCATGAGCCGCCAGGCCGGCCAGAAGAAGCGTCGTCGGGAGCAATAATCGTTTGGTGAATCGCATGCACAACCCTCGCGACCGATCAGCATACCAGAGATTCACCGCGACGCAGCGCCGCCCACCCGCGCCCGATTGGTCCGCTCGGCTCGCCATGGCGGTCGAAAAACGCCGTTCTTCGCGGGGCCGTCATAAGTCGCCGAAAACCCCCGTCGGCCGTTCCTGCCATTTTATTTTCGCGTTCGGCCAACAACCCCCGGCCCGGCCACGCGTTGGGCCAAAAAAAACAGCGCGCCAGTGCGACGGCCCTTGCCCAGCCCGCCATCGCACTTATCTCACGTGGGATGACCGAAGCCCGACCGATCCATGGGCGTTTCACGCCGCTGGACCATGCCCGACCTGTCTCGATTGCCAAAGAACCGACGCGCCACGCCGCGCCCCCAAGCTCGCGCCTCATTTTTACCGCCAATCCTCGAAAAAAGCGGCGGAAAAATGCTCGGCCCGGCTCGGTCAGTTCTTCCCGTTCACGATTCCCATGTCGCGGCGCATCGCGATCACCATCAGCACGTTTCGCTTGTCGTTTTCCGGGCTCGATTCGTTGTCGTAGTTCAGGCCGTACGGCCAAAAGTGCATGCGGTCTGAATGCAGCACCGCGTTGGGCCCATCCAGCTTGTGCAATTGCGCGATCGCGAATCGGCCGGTCCATTTCCCGTTTTTCGAAAATTCGCTCCACCGCCGATACGTCCCCACGCCCAGCGTGTGGGCGATCTCGTGCAGCGCCACCCGCTTGCTGATCGCGTGGCCGAAGTTGATCCAGCCGTCGTAGTTGGAGTCGGCGGTGGGGGTGCCGGGGCTGTAGTTGGCGGTCAGGTGCTTGTCGAATTCGCCGTTCGCGTTGTAGAAAGCGACGGCCGCATCCATGGCGTCGGTGATCTGCTTGCGGATGGCCGGATCCCACTTCTCGGATCCGTCGGAGAGCTTGTAGGTGATTCGAAACCGCGGCGCCGGTCGGGTCGTCAGGCCCGCCATCGTCGTTCGGGTCGCCGGGCCCGCCATCGCCTGTCGATCGCCGCCCAGGGTCGCCATCGCCATCATCGCTGCGCCACACGCCAACCGCGCTGCTAACCGCACCATAAATTCGCTCCTCATGCCAAGGGCCGCCGATCGCCGTCGTGGCGTCGGCCTAATTTACGGTAAATTAACAGCCGGCCGATCCCGCGACAATGCGGGACATCCCGCTCACAACGCCGCCAGCGCCCCCTCGGCCGCCGCCACGGTCTGGTCGATCGCCGCGTCATCGTGCGCCAGCGAGACGAACCACGCCTCAAACTGGCTCGGCGGCAAATAGATGCCCTGGTTGAGCATCCCATTGAAAAACCGGGCAAAACGCTCCGTATCGCAGGCGGTGGCCTGTGCGTAATTCTGCACGACTTCGCCCGCCCGGCGCACGAAGAACGGACACACCATCGATCCCACGCGGTTGACCACCAGCGGCACGCCCGCCTTCTCCGCGGCCGCCTGCAAACCCTCCGCCAGCCGGGCGCTTTGGCGCTCTAGGGCCGCGTACGTCTCCGGCGATTGCAGCACTTCCAGCGTGGCGATCCCGGCGCTCATCGCCAGCGGGTTCCCGCTGAGCGTTCCCGCCTGGTAGACCGGCCCGGCGGGGGCCACCTTCTCCATGATCGCCCGCGACGCCCCGTACGCGCCCACGGGCAATCCGCCGCCGATGATCTTGCCCAGGCACGTTACATCCGGCCGAACGTCGTACCGCACCTGCGCTCCCCCCCAGGCAACGCGAAAGCCGCTCATCACTTCATCGAACAGCAGCAGCGCGCCATGCTGATCGCACAGCGCCCGCAGCCCCTGCAGGTAGCCGGCCGCCGGGGGCACCAGCCCCATGTTGCCCGCCACCGGCTCCACCGCGAAGCAGGCGATCTGCCCCGGATATTTTTCGAATGCCGCCCGCGCCCCGTCCAGATCGTTGTAATGCACCGAGACCGTGCCCGACGTGATCGATTTCGGCACCCCCGGGCTGGAGGGCGTTCCCAGCGTCAGCGCCCCGGAGCCGGCCTCCACCAGCAGCCCGTCGGAGTGGCCGTGATAACAGCCGATGCATTTGACGACCAGATCGCGCCCGGTGGCCGCCCGCGCCAGGCGGATCGCGCTCATCGCCGCCTCCGTGCCGCTGTTGACGAAGCGGATCATCTCAATCGACGGAATCGCCCCCGTGATCAGCTCGGCCAGGCGAATCTCCCCCTCGCAGGGCGCGCCGTAGCTGGTCCCCCGACCGGCCGCCCGCGCCAGGGCCGCGGTCACGATTTCGTGGGCGTGTCCGATAATCATTGGACCATAACTGCCCACATAGTCGATGTAAGAATGGCCGTCGACATCGGTGACCCGGCAGCCCTGGGCTTCGCGGATGAACCGCGGCGTGCCGCCGACCGCCTTGAACGCACGCACCGGCGAACTCACGCCGCCGGGCATCAGCTCGCGAGCGCGGGCGAAGGCGGCTTCGGAACAGGGGATGGTGCTGCGGGCGGTCGGGGTCGCTTCGGTGGCCATGTCAGCAATCGAACGCAAACCCGCTCCGCGTGCAAGCGCCGGTTTGGCAGTCAGCTCTTTTTGGTGAAGGATCATTCCACATGAAGCGTTCTCAAGCAGCGGCACTGGCGATGGCACTGACGGCGCAATCGGCCTGGGCCGGCACACTCACGGGCGTCACGCCGGCCATGTTCGGCTCGGATGCCCCGACGATCGGCGGCGAGCGGCCCAGCACGATCGATCAGGTCGTTCTCGATAACTCGGGCAACCTCGCCACCCTCAGTGGCCTGTACGACGACAACACCGGCGACTCCAACCAGGTCGTCACCCTCAGCGCCCAGAGCGGCGGCGTCTATCACACGACCATCGCGGCCGTCGACACCGACGCCTTGCCGGCCGGCGTCGGCCAGAGCGGCGCGACCTACGGCTCATTCGAAAACCTGGGACTCGCGAACGGCGTCGCTTACTTCGGCGCGCCCGCCAATGCCACCGACCGCGCCGGCATCTTCCAAACCAGCGGCGGCTCGGTCTCCAGCATTTTCTACGGCGATTCGAACAGTTCCGAATCCCTCATCACCGGCCCCGCGAGCACGCCCCCGATCCCCTACGCGATCTCGGCCGGCAACCAGGTCAGCTACGGCACCGTCGTCACCAGCGGGGCGGTCGGCACGCAAAAACTCTATCTCGGCAACACAGCCCTGCAGACCGGCGGCGTCACGCACTTCAATAACGAAGACGGCTCGTTCGCCTACCCGATCAAGACGGCAGTCATCGGCAACAAGGTGGCGGCCGTCGCGCAAGGCGCCGGCGGCAGCTGGGATGTCTACGACTTCAGCGCCGGGCAGGCGCCCGTCGCCCGCGGCTTCCCCGCCAGCATCAACGGCACGGCCTACTCCCCCCGGCAACTCATCGGCGCGACGGCCACCCAGTCGGTCGTGGTGGCCCAGCAGTCCGGATCGGTCGGCGGCGTCTTCTACTATGACAAAACCTCCGGCATCACCACGCCCTTGGCGACCGGCCTGTGCGTCGGCTCGGGGACGGTCAGCGACCACATCGTCGGCGAAATGACCGCAGGCGGAAAAACCGCCGTCTATCTGCCCGGCAGCGCGTCACAGATCGTCTTCTACGACCCGGCCAGCAACACCCAAAAGTCCCTCGCGGCCGGCAGTGCGTCGGCGACCGATTCGGACGGCACACACTCGATCGACGCCCTGGGCTTTAGCAATGATGCCCAACCCATGCTTAACGAAAACGGCTGGGTCGTCAGCGGGGCGATCATCGACGGCGGCAACGAAGCGATGGTCGGCTGGAATCCGTTGCTGAACGTCACCCAACTCATCGCCAAGGCGGGGGACCTGTTCACCATCGGCGATCAGACCTACCAGATCGACGCCTTCACACAGACCCGCAACGAGAACGCCGACCTGTTGAAGGACGGCCTGAACGAATCGAATCAGGTGGCGTACGGCGTGTACTACGAGAACATCAACGATTCCAATGATTTTGGCACGGCGGTCTTGACCTCGACGCTGGCGGCCGTCCCCGAGCCGGCGTCGCTGGCCTTGCTCGGCCTGGCCGGTGGAGCGCTCCTGCGCCGCCGTCGGCACGCCAAGGTGACACGCTAAACCCGCCCGGCTGTCGATTTGGCACACGCCCCCAAATTCAGCCGGCCCCATGTACCGCCGCAACTCGTTCAAAAACAGGCGTTTCCGAACCCCGCAAACCCCGTGTCGACTGGCACGGGGTTTGATCTATTTGCTCATGCGCCCTAGCCTAAAGGTTTGGGCGCAAGGAGCTTTTAAACATGGCAAAGATCATTGGAATTGACTTAGGAACGACGAATTCG
>JBQCCH010000152.1:0-2428 GCA_051962375.1 Tepidisphaeraceae bacterium | reverse complement strand
ACCGCCATTGCCCGCGAAGCCAACACACCGCCCCAGGCGATGGAGATCACGCCGACCGCGCCGACGATGAACCGGCGCGTGCGGACATTCGGGCGATTGATGAATCCGGCAAAACGCAGCCGCAGTTCCCGTGCAAGCCCGGCCGCCCACAGCATGGCAAAGACGGGCAAGGCGTAGGACAGATATCGGCTCGGCAGGTAGAGCTTGAAGAGCGTGGCATGTGCGAACGCCCACATGCCGAATCCCACCAGCAGCACCGCCCAGGCCTCAAGCGTCACCGCCCGGCGAATGAGGATCACGCACGCCAGCAGGATCGCCGCACCGACATAAGCCTGCTGTTCCGTCATGCCGATGCCGGAGGTGGAGCTGTAAAAGTAGAAGCTCTTCCAGGGACGGAAGAATGCGGTTCGCCCGAACCGCGACCATTCCGCCATGTGCCGCGCTTCGTTGTAGGTCACCCAGCGGCCGACCCAGTCGGGCAACGGACGCAGATAGATCGTGCCGAGCACCACCACCGCGACCGAGGAGAACAAGCACATCATCCAAAACCCGCGGGGCAATCGCCGGGTTCGGACAATGCCGATCAACAACACGATGCCGACCACCGGCACGAGGTTGAACACCAGCGGCGGGTAGAAGACCGCCACGCCCATCAGCACCAGGCCCAGCAGCGTCCATTTCCGCCGGCAAACGGCCAAGATTCCGGCGAGGAACAGGGGCAATGCGAAGGAGCGCGGAAAACCGCCCTGATCGATGTGCCCGATGTTGAACGCGATGAACACCGCGACGGCGGCGATAGCGCCGGACGTTCCGCCAATGGCCCGGCCGAGCCGGCTGGTGAGCCACAAGCTCAGCAGCGCCAGCAGCATGCCCGTCGTTTCAGCCAGTCGCTGGGCGTCAAAGACTTTGACCAGCACGCGCATGTACGTCTGATACCCGTACGGCGAAAACGCGGGCAGGGAGTAGTAGTCGTAGGCGCGATCGTGGGGGAAAAGATCGGGATCGTCAAAGCGATACGTCCACCAGGTGTGCTGGGCCGCGTCACCCTGGAACAGGTCCTGGCGGAGGATGGAAGGCAAGTCGTCGCAGACGACGCCGACGATCCCGAGCAGCAGCAGGATCAGGAGAATGATGCGGCCCGCACGCGCGGGCCCGGGCGTCGGGCGGAGCTGACCTTCCATGGTCGGCAAACTCTATCGGCAACTACAGCCGCACGCGATAGCGGCACTTTTGCCGCTCCCCTTTTTGGTACAGGAAATGGCCCACGGGGATGTCGACGATGTCGACCAGCGTAGCCCCGAGCCGTTCGCAGGTGCGGCGGCTTGGGGCGTTGTCCGGATTGGTGGTGATCCAGAGCACATCCAGGCCATGCCGCTTCGCCAGCGGCAGGATCAATCGGCAGGCGCGCTCGGCATAATGGTGCCCGCGGGCCGGCGGGAAGACCCCGTAGCCGACATGCCCCCAGTATCGCGTCAGTTCGTCATCCTGCCCCAGCCGCAGTGAAATCGTCCCGGCGATGGGAACGACCGGCTGATAGACCGGCAGCAGCCGCAGCCAGAAGTGATAGCCGGGCCAGCGCGTGAGCAGACCATCCCCCGGCTCCACGCCGCCGGGGTGGCGACGGACAAAGTCCATCAGCTGATACCGCTGCCAATGCGTCGCGGGGTCCGTCAATGAGAGCGGGTGCGCGCACGTGAGCATGAAATCGTCCACGAGGCTTGCCGACGGCGGGGCCAGCTCCAATTCCTGATCGCGAGCTTGTTCGAGTGTGAAAAACTTCATCGGTCCTGCGTGTACTTCCCTCTGGCGTCGATCACCCTCGCCCCGCCTCCACAATCGCTTCCACCCGCGTTCGCCACGGCTCGGCGACATGCAGGCGCCGAAACGTCAGTTGCTGGGCCAGGCTTTCGGTGAAGGGGGACGCATCGGCGAGCGTCGTGACGTTGCCGCGCGGATCGAGGATCAGGATTTCGCTCGCCACGCTCCGCTCGCCCACGGATTGCTTGTACGGCGTGTCTGCGGGCTCGTCATAAAACATGGCATACGCGCTTTCGCCACCGGCCGACTCGATCATCTGTTCGGCGCGGCGGACGATCGCGCTCACGCGGTCGGCATCGGGCTCGCGGGTGAGGTCGATCGTCTTGAAAAGCTTCCGCTGCAAAAGCCCCTGGCAAAGGCTCGCCAGCGTGGCGTCGTCGCTGCGGGTCCATTGCTTAAAGCAGAGCATCACCGCCACATCGTCCAATTCCACAAATTCGTCGATCGTGAGCTGCTGGCCCAGCAGCATCTTGCAGACCGGGTCTTCGCGCGGCGGCCAGGCGAGCCGATCCTGCACGGCCAGGCGTTTCGCCCGCTGCAGGGCAAGCTTCACCATCCCTTCGCCGGCCCGGACCACTTTGTGAAAGTAGACGTTGCGATACATGTGGTA
>JBQCCH010000151.1:0-6548 GCA_051962375.1 Tepidisphaeraceae bacterium | reverse complement strand
GGGCAGGTAGCCGATGTCTCGGCCGAGGGGCATGATGGGGCGGGCGACGAGCAACTTGGTGAAGGATTGGTCGTTCAGCACCTTCTGCATGCCGGCCGCCAACGCCAGCAGCGTCTTGCCCGTGCCGGCCGAGCCGATGAGGGTGACGAGCTTGATCGAATCGTCCAGCAGCAGGTCGAGCGCCATCTGCTGTTCCAGATTTCGCGGCACGATGCCGAAGACCGGCCCGCGGCGCGGGCGCAGCGGGACGATCGCGCCCATGTCAGGCTTGAACCGCGCGACGGCGGTGTGGTCGGGATTCGTGTTGTCGCGCAGCAGCACGAACTCGTTGGCGTTGAGCTTTTTCGGCAGATCAAGGATCAACTGCTTCTGGGAATAGAGCTGCTCGAACTGGTCGGGCGTCGCCTCGACTTCGCGCCAGCCGGTGTAGAGGTGCTCAAAATCGACCTTGGTCGCTTCGAAGTCCTCCGCGAGGATGCCCATCGAGTCGGCCTTGATGCGGGCATTGATGTCTTTGGTGATGAAAACGACGTGTCGCCCGGATTTCTGCAGCGTGTAGGCGGTGCAGAGGATGCGGTTGTCGGGCGAATTGACGTTCATCATCGGGCAGTTGGTAATGTCGCCGTCGATGACGACGCGCACGCTCCCGCCGGTTTTGGGATCGGTGATGCCGTCGTGCAGATTTCCTTTTTGGCGCAGCTGATCGAGATGCCGGATCGCCGTGCGAGCGCTGCGGCCGAGGTCGTCGGTGCTGGTTTTAAAGGTGTCGAGTTCTTCCAGGACGTCGAAGGGGATGATCACTTCGTTGTCGGCGAACATGAACATCGCGTTGGGGTTGTGCAGCAGGATGTTCGTGTCGAGGACGAATGTTTTCGACTTGCCGGGAGTGCGTTCGCTCATGTTCGGAAAGCTTTCGTTGCGAAATTCGATCGGCGAAAATGGGACGGCGAATTATCAATCAAATCGATTTCGGATACAACGCTAAACCGATGCTCTATCCAATGATTTTTCAGCCGCGTTACGTCGAGAAGATCTGGGGCGGCCAGAAGCTGCAATCGATCCTGGGCAAGGGGATTCCGGCCGGCAAGTCGATCGGCGAAAGCTGGGAACTGTTCGACTTTCCGCCGGGGGTGATCGAAGGATCGACCGGATGGACCAGCGCCGCGCTGACCAACGGCCCGCTCGCGGGCAAAACCCTGCACCAGCTCGTCGAAGAGTTCGGCCGAAGCTTGCACGGGGACGTGAAACTGGTGGGGGAGCACAAGCAGTTCCCGATCCTGATCAAATTTCTGGACGCCCGCGAAGATTTGTCGGTGCAGGTGCATCCGCCGCAGAGCTACGCGGACACACATCCCGGGGCCCATCTGAAAAATGAAGCCTGGTATGTGTTCCAGCACGATGCGGGCTCGCGGATTTTGAAGGGGCTGAAGCCCGGCGTGACGCGCGCGGCGCTGGAGCAATCGATCAACGACGGCACGTGCGAATCGCTGATCAAGGCGATTCCGGTGAAGGATGGCGAATGCTACTACCTGCCGAGTGGGACGATTCACGCGCTGGGGGCCGGATGCTTTGTGGCCGAGGTGCAGACGCCGAGCGACACGACGTATCGCGTCTTTGATTTCAATCGAGTGGAAGAATCCACGGGCAAACCGCGGGCTCTGCACGTGAAGCAGGCGATGGATTGCATTGATTTTTCCGGGCAAGAGCCCGCCGCCGCGCCGCGTCAGCACACGGCCAGCTTTTTCACGACCGTCACCCGGCTGGCCGAGGCGCCGCAGTTCACCATCGAGAAAGTGCGGATGGCCGAGGGCGTCGAGCAGGCGATTCCGTACACGCAGCCGGTGGTTTGGATCCTTTTGAGCGGCGAGGCGTCGCTCTGGGTGGATGACCTGAAGGAGCCCACGCGCGTCACCACAGGCACCACAGTATTGCTGCCGGCGGCGATGAAGAATCCGCGGGTGGTGGCCACCACGGACGTGAGCTGGCTGGAAGTCACCTTCCCGATCGCGGGTTGAGGGATGGTTGCGATGGCGGGGGAAGGGCGCGGCTTTCCCGGCCGGAGGGTTTCACGTATCTTGCTGCGCTCAACCTCAGGAGCATTTCATGGCGAAAGTTCGAAAAGCCGTCATCACCGCCGCGGGGCGAGGCACACGTCAGTATCCGGCATCCAACGCGGTGAAGAAGGAAATGTTTCCGCTAGTCGATCGGGACGGGCTGAGCAAGCCGGTCATCCAGATCATCGGCGAAGAGGCGATTGAGTCGGGCATTGAAGAAATCTGCATCATCACGCCGCCGGGGCATGAAAAGTATTACCGCGACTACTTCCGGCGGATGAGCGACGAGGAAGTGAAAGGATTTCGCGGCAAGGACTGGGCGATCCTGGAATCGGAAAAACTGGGTGCGTTCGGCGAGCGGCTCTATTTCGCCGAGCAACACACGCCCGAAGGGTTCGGGCATGCGGTTTATCAGGCGAAAAAATTCGCCAACGGCGAGCCCGTGCTGCTGATGCTCGGCGATCACATCTACATCAGCGATGTGAAAGACCGCTGCTCGCGGCAATTGATCAAGGTGTACGAGCAATACATGCTCGATGCGGTCACCGGCGTGCAGCCGACGCTGGAACGGCTGCTGCATTTGTTTGGCGTGTGCAAAGGCTCGCCCGTGGATGCGAACAAGGGCATCTACAAGGCGGAGCTGATTCATGAGAAGCCGAGCATCGAATTCGCACGCGAAAATCTCGTGACGGCAGGACTGCCGGCCGGCAATTACATGGCCCACTTTGGGATTCACGTCTTCGGGCCGGGCATTTTTGATTCGCTGGAATATCTGATCAAGAACAACATTCGCGAGAAGGGCGAAATCCAGCTCACGGCGGCCCAGGAGCATTTGCGGCAGCAGACGGATAAATACTGGCTCGTGCAATGTCACGGCCAACGGCTGGATACGGGCATTCCGTACGGGCTGATGGAAACCCAGCTGGCGCTGGCGCTCGGGGGCATCCACCGGACGGAAATCTGCGAAGCGATCGCCCGCATCCTGGCGACGCAGGTCAAGGGCTGATCGGCGAGTGCTCCGCGGCTGGGGGGCTATTCCTCGTCGCGCATCTGTTCCAGATTCTGCGCGAACTGAGAGCCGTTGTTGAGCGTCGAAAAATCGGGCGTGGGTTGATCCGCGAGGTCATGCGCTGGGTGCGGCTTCAATAGCTCGCGCTGGAGGAGCGCCGCTTGTCGCCAGAGTCGGTAGCCGCCCCACAGGCAGCCCGCGCCGACGATCAGGCAGGCGATCGGTTTGGCGACTTGTCCGGCCCGCAGCAGGGGAAACGCGATCCAACCCAGTTGTCCCGCGGCAACCAGGCATACGACAGCGCCGAGCAGCAGATACGTACGATGCCGATAAAGCGCCCGCTTCTCCGCGAGAACGGCTTTGATATGCCGCTGGCTGAGACGGGCGGTGTCCGCCTGGTGACGCGCGGCGAGGGCGGCGTAGGCCGATTCGTCGTTTGGATCGCCGGGGCGATCATCGGCGTCGTCGGCGTTGTCGTCATCGTGGATGAAAGGGGCGTCGCTCATTCACGGTGGGCCGCCGGATCGATGCCCTGCTGACGGCACCAATCCACATAAGCCTGCGGGGCAATTTCGCTGGGCTTGATCTCGCTGCGACCGCCCCAGAACACGTTGGTGTAGCTGACCGGAATGCCGATCTCTGCCAAGTGGGCATCGATGGCGCGCTTGTGTTCCAGCACGCGCTCTTTGTCCGTGCCGTGGGCGACGCCCATGATGTTGACATTGCCGAACTCGGCGCCGCCTTCGCGCCAGTAGGCGTGGGTCATGATGTCAAATCGGCCGACTTCCTGGCCGGCGCGGAGTTGCTGGCCCTCGGGGACGGCCCAGTGAAACAGGGCGTTGAACTTCGTCACGCGCTCGCCGGCCGAGTTGGGTTTGACGTGCTCTAGAAATGTGCTGAAGCGTCCGACCACGCCGCGGTCATTCAGCGATCGTGCGATGCGGCAGAATTCCTCGAGCGGCACGCCGGCCTCGGTCGCGCGCGGCTGCCACAGGTCGCGGCGAAGTTCTTCGACGGTGAATTCGCGCTTCAAGGACATCAGCACGCGCCAATCCTGTTCACTCATCGGGATGAGTGCGGTGTCATGCGCTTCGGCGACGGTGTCGGCCTTGCTGCCGGGCTCCATCGTCCGTCGGCGCACATGGCCGACGCCGAGGGCGAACAGTTTTCTGGCGGGCATCGTCTTGAAGGCGGTCGCGCCGACTTTTTGCGCGAGCCACTGACAATGCTTCTGCATCGAATACCCGACCGGCACTTTCAGGGTCGTCCAGAGGCGATACTTAGCGCCGGCGATGGCGGCGTCGGTGCTGCGGATGACGACGTGGCCGCTGAACGGATCGTTCTGGAACATCCAATCGAAGGCGGCCGACAGTTTTTCTTCCGGCACGCTCCAGGCGACCAGCGCGCCGGGCGCCAGGTTGACGCTCATCAGCGTCTGGCGAATCCGCCGAATCGTGCCGGCCGCCAGCATTGCCCGCAGGCGTTCCAGGAGGATGTCCACGTCGATGCCGCTCAGGCTGGCGATTTGTCCGATGGGATCATCGCAGAATCCCTGGATGCGGTCCTCGGAAACGCGGAGGATCTGGGCATTGACGGGATCGTTCGTGCTGATCGAAATGGGCTCGGCGGTCATGCCCGGATTGTAACGCCGACGAAGGGCAAATGCTGGGGTCTTGTGCGATCTGACGCGGGTGCGCAGAATCGCCGCACACGTGAAGCGTCGCACCGTTGGCCTAGCCCTGCTCCTGATCGCCGCCACCTACCTGGCCTATTGGCCGGCTTATTTTGGGCAATTCATTTGGGACGACGACCGATACGTTTGGCAAAACACGCTATTGCGATCGGTGGCCGGACTGGGGCGCATCTGGACGGACATCGGCGCGACGCCGCAGTATTACCCCCTCACGCACACGGTGTTCTGGCTGGAATGGCACGCCTGGCAAGACCGGGTGCTGGGGTATCACCTCGTCAACGTGTCGCTGCACATCCTCGCGGCATTGCTGATCGTGCGGCTGCTGGTCGTGCTCCGCGTGCCGGGCGCTTGGCTGGCGGGGTTTGTGTTTGCCTTGCACCCCTTGCATGTGGAATCGGTGGCGTGGATTTCGGAATTGAAGAACACGCTGTCGATCGTGTTTTGGCTGTTGGCGACGCTCTGTTACGCGCGATACGCGGGGCTTGACCCGGACACGCAATCGGCGCCACGGCACTGGGTGATGGCATTTGTGTTTTTTCTGGCGGCGGTGCTGAGCAAGACGGTCTCCAGCACGATGCCGGCCGTCATGCTGGTGTTAATGGTCTGGAAACGGCGGCGCATTCGCTGGGGCGATGTGGCGGCTTTGCTGCCGTTCTTTGCGGTGTCGGTGGTGGCCAGCGCGATCACCGGGCAGATGGAGCGGGCCGTTGTCGGGGCCGAGGGGCATGATTGGAATTTTAGTTTCGCCCAGCGGGTGCTGATCGCGGGCCGGGCGATCTGGTGGTATGCAACGCAACTGATCTGGCCAACGCACCTGGCGTTCAGTTACACGCGGTGGACGATCGATGCGACCGACGCGCGGCAATGGGCGTTTGTGGCGGCGGCCGGTGCGATGCTTGGGCTGCTGATCGCGGCCCGGAAGCGAATCGGCGGCGGCCCACTGGCGGCGGTGCTGATTTTTTGCGGAACGCTGTTTCCTGCCCTGGGCTTCTTCAACCTGTGTCCGCATCGCTTTTCATTCGTGGCCGACCATTTTCAGTATGTGAGCGATATCGCGCCGATCGCCCTGTTCTGCGCGGGCGTGACCCGACTGGGTCGACGCGTGCCGGCGGTGGGGCGATGGGCCTGGTGCGTCAGCCTGCTGGCCCTGCTCGCGACGGCGACGTTCGCGCAGTCAAAGATTTACAAGAACCAGGAAACGCTCTGGCGGGACACGATCGCGAAAACGCCCACCTCCTGGCTGGCGCACAACAATCTGGGCGTCTTTTTGATGAACACCCACGACGCGGCGCTCTTGCCGGAGGCGATCGCACATCTGCAAACCGTGGAGCGTTTGCGGCCGGAACATGATCGCGTGCATTGGACGCTGGGGGACGCCTACCTGCGGCAAGGGAACGTGCCGGCGGCACAGCGGGAATTTGACTCAGCGATTGCACAGTACAACCGCCAGATCGCGGAGAATCCGACGGGGGTGAATCCGTATCAGCTGCTGGCGAGTTTGTACGACCGGCTGGGGCGTTCGGGGGAGGCGACCCAGGTGTATGAGCGGGCGTCGGACCGATTGCCCGAGCAGCCGTATTTTGCCCAGCAGGCGGCGCAGCGCTTGCTGGCATCGGGCCAACCGCAGCGGGCGATTCCGTACCTGAACCGCTGGGCGGCGCTGCGGCCCGACGCGATCGAGCCGCGCATTCGCCTGGCGTATTTGTACGGGTCGATGGGCAGGGGAATCGAGGCGCGGGCGCAGCTCCAGCAGGCGGCCAGGATCGATCCGCGCAACCCCGAAGTGGTGCAC
>JBQCCH010000150.1:0-6495 GCA_051962375.1 Tepidisphaeraceae bacterium | reverse complement strand
CCTTGCGTTGCTGGCCGCGATGAGGCGGGATCGTCTGGCGCTCGTCGGAGCCACGATCGTGTGGGGACTGACGGTCATCGGTTGGGCGATTTGGGCGGTCTCGGGCACCGAGAGCCGCAGGATTTGGGCGACCTTCGCCGGGCAGATGTTGGAGGGTCGACTCGTGGTGGCCGGGGCGCTGGCGATCAGCGGGCATCTCGTCGCGACCGTCCTGCACCACGCCCGCCTCAGAGATCGTGCCGCCCGAACGACCGACTTCGGCTTTGTGCTCGACCTGGCCGCCCTGCTCGTCTTTGGCGTGGCCCTCGTCTGCTTCACGCGCCCCGCCTTTGCGACGTGGACTTTGATTGGCTATGCCTGGGCGCTCTGCGGGCTGTCGTGCGTGCCGTTGCTGTCGCACCTGGGAACGGTCGCGATCGTGCTGCTCGGGCTGACGGCCGTGAAATGGGTTGCGTTGGATTTGATCCAGCCTCGGTTGCAGCCACGGTGGATGCCCGAGCCGGGGCGACCCTTCCTGAACCTGCAGGCCGCCACGGGGTATGCGTTGGCGGCGTCGCTGGGCGTCATGGGCTGGCTCGTCGGTCGCCGCAGCATCAAGGCCGATGCCCCCGACCAACTCCGTCGGCAGGACAACGTGCTGTCGCTGGCGTTTACGGTGGCGATGTTGATCCTGGGCCTGGGGCTGACGTTCGAAATAAGCCGCGCCGCCGCCCCGGCACTGCTCGAGCCGGCGCGTTTGACCCTGAGCATGTCTCTCTGGCAGACCCTTCTCTGGTGCGGCATCGTCATCGTTTGGGTGATGATCCTCCGCGTCGCGCTGCAGACGAGCGAACTCATCGCCCAGATCCAGCGGCTGGCGATCGCCTTGGCCCTGATCCTAGCGGTGAAGTTTGGGGCGGTGGATGTGCTGGGGGCGGTCGTCAATCACGAGAGTGCCGGCCTGACGCTTCTGCTGAATCAGCAGGTCGCCACGGCCCTTGTGGTCGGGGCGACGCTTTGCCTGACCGCCCTGCTCGATCGAACATCGAACCTGGCCGGCATCGCGGCGCTGACGGTGCCGGCAATTTTGTGGGTCACGGGCACCGCCGAGATCGACCGCTATGCCGTCCTGCAGCCGCTGGGGCCCGTCTGGATCGTGCGGCAGGCGGGTTGGTCGATCTACTGGTCGGGCCTGGCGGTGCTTTGCCTGATCGTGGGCTTCGCTTGGAAGTGGCGGAGCCTGCGATACGCGTCGCTGGCGCTGCTGGCCGTCACGCTGCTGAAAGTCACGCTGATCGACCTTTCCGGCGCGGGCACGGGCTGGCGCATCCTGTCGTTCCTAGGGCTGGGCCTGCTCTTGCTGGCGACCAGCGTGCTGTACGGGAAGTTCAGCGAACGCCCGGACCCGGTTCCCCCGGCCGAGTAGTTGCAATTGCAGGCTCCGGGGGTCTGCTTTTTGCGTGCAAGCGGGGTAAAATCTTCGTAGATTAGCCCGGCCCCTTTTTTCTCAAGGAAGCTTATGTCGCAAGTCGCTGTTGAAGAATTCAAAGACAATGCACCCGGCGTCGATTACGAAGCCCCTGCGCCGCAGATTCACATTGAAGAGCGAACGCTGAAGATCAAGGACTTCCTGAAAACGGTGGTGAAGGTCGGCGGCTCGGACTTGCACCTGCAGGCGGGCAGCATTCCGATGATTCGCGTGGACGGCCGGGCGCGGTTTCTGGATTGTCCGGCGGCGACGGACGACCAGATGCTGGAGATCGTCAAAGAGCTCGCGTATCACAAGGAAGACGTCCTCAACACGCTGGAGAAAAAAGGCGCCGTCGACTGCGCGTATGCCATGCCCACCGGCGAGGCGCGTTTCCGCGTGAACATGTTTCACAGCCGCGGCAAATACGCGTGCGTGTTGCGTCGGATTGTGACGAAGATTCCGAATTTCGCGGACCTGAATCTGCCGGCCGTCGTTGAAGGGCTGGCCGACTTTCATCGCGGGATCATCGTGGTGGCCGGCACGACGGGATCGGGCAAATCGACCTCGCTCGCCGCGATCATCGGCAAGATCAATGCGACCCGCTCCGAGCGGATCATCACGATCGAAGACCCGATCGAATATCAGCACGAAAACCGCAAGTCCCTGGTCAGCCAGGTGGAAGTGGGCCAGGACACCGAAAGCTTTGAGTACGCCCTGAAGGCTGCCATGCGTCAGGACCCGGACACGCTGCTGATCGGCGAAATTCGCGACACCTTCTCGCTCACGACGGCCCTGCGTGCGTCGGACACCGGTCACCTGGTCTTCACCACGATCCACGCGACGAACGCCTCGATGGCAGTGCAGCGTATCGTGTCGCTGTTCGATCCGAATCAGAAGGAACTGATGCAGCAGCAGTTGGCCTTGAACCTGAATGCCATCATCTGTCAGCGTCTGGCGAAGAAGCGTGACGGCAAGGGGCGGGTGCCGGTCATCGAAATCATGCAGGCGACGCCGCTGGTGCGCAAATACATCCTCGACGGCGAATTCGACAAGCTCAAGGGCCAGGTCGGCAACAAGGAAGCCGGCTCGCAGAGCTTCGACCAGCACTTGGTCGAGCTGTTCAACCAGCAGATCATCGACGTCAACGAAGCCAAGCGATTGGCGACCAACGTCGACGCATTGACGCTGGCGTTGCGCGGCATCGGCAACAGCGATACGAAGCTGCGATAACGCGGCCGATCCCTGGTTGGCAAAACGTATGGCGGACGTCCGAGGCTTTCGGGCGTCCGCTTTCTTTTAGGCTGTCGATTCGTGACGGCCGCGCGGGTTTGGGTTATTGCGGGAGGGATGGCTCCGACGACGCCATCGCGGGGAGCGGCCCAACGAGCAGGTCGTGGCGGCGGGCGAGCCAGTCGGCCCAGTCGGTGAGTTGAAGGTGTCGGGCGGCCAGCGCGAGGCCGGCCTGTACGCGGGCGGCGGCGGCGGTGGGCATGAGCTCGGCGAGCTCGACCTTCCAGGGCAGGTTCTCAATCGCCGGCTGCCAGGCGCTGGTGCGCACGCAATACTCGGTCTGCAGCTCCAGCAATTTCATCGATTCGCGAAGCGAGACCGCCCCGCGGACGGCCGACAAAGCCGCGTGAGCGCCGAGCAAGTCGCCGGCCTCCAGGGCGCACTCGGCCATCAGCAGACGCGTGGCGGTCGCCACCGAGAGCGGGAGGCGAAATCGCAGCAGCGCCTGCGCGATCTGCAGGGCCGCGGCATAGTTGCGCTGCTGGTGGCGAATGTGCGACAGATGCTGCAGGGCTTGCAGCCGGGGCCCGCGAACGAGCGAGAATTGGCCCAGCGCATCGGCGACGGATTGCTCGGCCTGTTCCAATTCACCGGCATCGATCAGGGCCGGCACGCGGAGCAGTTGCTGCTGGCCGCGCGCGGTGCGCAGCGCCAGGGCGAACCATCCCATCGGCAAGGCGAACAGCAGCGCGGTGCCCAGGGGCAGTTGCTTTTCGCTCAGGCAGAGCACGAAGCCGACGATCGACAGGATGAACATCAGGCCGCGCATCAGGTCGGCGAGCAAGATGCCTTGCCGGGCCCGTCGGATGGCGGTGCGAGTCTGGATCGGAACGGATAACGGCATGCCGGGCGATACGAATCGGGCTTAGTCATCCAGCAGCAGCACGTCGCTCGGGATGGCGCGGAAGACTTCTTCCGTGCTGGTGAGCCCATGGGCGACCTTGAGCAGCGCGCCGTGGCGGAATTCGAGCATGCCGCCGCTGATCGCCTGGTCGCGGATTTCCTTGGTGCTGCGGCCGTCGGCGATCATGGAGCGAAGCTCGCGGGTCATGGTCATGATTTCGTAGACGCCGGTGCGGCCGGTGTAGCCGGTCATCTGGTTCGACGGCGCGGGCTTGGGAGCGTAGAGCTTCGTGCCCTCGCCGGGCCCGAGGCGGTGCTTGATTTCGTCGAAGGTGTCCGGGTTGTCGCTGATGTCGAACTCAAGGCGGTTGTCCGGGTCGAGCGTGCGGACGAGCCGTTGCGAGACGATGCCGCGCAGCGCGACGGAGAGGAAATGGTTGGGCACGTTGTACCCGCGCATGGACTGAATGGCCGCCGCGGCGGTGGGCGCGTGGAGGGTGGCCAGCACCAGGATGCCGCTGTTGGCCGCATGGACGGCGGTGCGGGCGGTTTCCTCGTCGCGGATTTCGCCGATCATGATCACGTCGGGGCTTTGCCGCAGGACGCTGCGGAGCATTTCCGCGAAGCCCATGCCGATGTGCGACAGGACCTGGGATTGGCGAAGGCCTTCGACGGCGTATTCGATCGGGTCTTCGATGGTGTTGATTTTCTTGCGGCCGTCGTTCAGGTGCATCAGGCTCGCGTACAGCGTGCTGGTTTTGCCCGATCCGGTCGGCCCGGTGATCAGGACCAGCCCGCTGGGGCCGCTGATCATCTGCTTGTATTCCATCAGCTGCGTGGGCTCAAAGCCGAGCTTTTCAAGATTCAGCAGCGCGTGATCGCGCGAGAGCAGGCGGATGGCGACGTCTTCGCCGTACATCGTGGGGATGGTGTTGATGCGAAGGTCGACGCTGTCGCCGTCGTCGGATTTGTAGATCCAGCGTCCGTCGGCCGGTCGGCGGCGGTCATTGACATCCATGCCGGACATGTTGCGCACGTGGGTGAGCAGGCGTCGGCCGGCGTCGGGGGCTTCGGTGCTGATCGGCAGGATGATGCCCAGATGCCGCACCAGGCAGGCGACATGCTGCTCGTTGCTGACCAGGAACAGGTCGCTGGCGCCCATGGAGACGGCATGGTCGATCAATCGGGCGATCGCCTTTTCCGGGGGGAGCTTGCTGACATCGATCATTTGCGGACGCATCGCGGGCGGAGTCACTGGCTGGCTCATTTTGCCCCTCCGATCACTTCACGGGCCGAGGTTTCGTTGTCGCACAGCGGGACGACGCGGCCGACCTTGAGCAGGTCGAGCACTTGCCGCACGGAAGGCTGCACGTTGTAGACGGCGAACGCGCCCCCTTTTTCGCGGAACGATTTCTGCGACCCGATCAACCAGCCGATGGCACTGGAATCGATGTAGCTGACGGTGGCGAAATCGAGCAGGACGCGGAAGGTGTTCCACGACGGCCCGAGGACGGCTTCGATGGGATTTTTCCCATCGGCGCCGAAGTCGGCAGTGGTGACGGTGCCGTCGCCCACGAGTTTTACGAATCCATCCCGCTCGATACCTGCCAACGATAATTTCATAATCTCGTCTCGCTCCGTTCGAGGCCCGTCAAGTGTACCGCCGCCTGGCAAAATACGAAAACCTGAGGGGTCATGCGAACCAAATCCGCTGCGCTATCAAAGGCACCCTGGCGCGAAGGGGCAACCCATTTGCGGATTTCCATATTCATTTTACGGGTTTTCCTATGATTGCTCGCGGTAAACGAGAGGGCTAGTGTTGCTGCGCGTGACGCACCGTCGTTCCTCGAGGAAGTTATGTCGGATTCGAATAGTTTCGCCGGTGCCCAGCTCACAGAGCGTGACGGACAGGCAAACCCGCTGCTGAAGGCCGCCGTCGAATCGGCGAACGATGCGGTGATCATCACCGAAGCGCATCTGGAACTGCCGGGCCCGCGGATTGAGTATGTGAATCCCGCTTTCACGCGGATGACCGGTTACACGGCCGAAGAAGCGCTGGGCAAGACGCCCCGCATGTTGCAGGGCCCGCAGACGGATCGCGCGCTGCTCCGCACGCTGCGGGACGACCTGCTGCACCGCCGCAGCTTTCACGGCGAAACGATCAACTATCGCAAGGATGGGACGCCCTACCACGTTGAATGGCGCATCACGCCGCTGTTCGACGCGAAGGGGGAAGTCGCCAAATGGGTGGCGATCCAGCGCGACGTGACGTCGCGATTCCACGACCAGGAAGAACGGGAGCGCCTGCTCGCCAGCGAGCGTGCCGCCCGTGCGGAAGCCGAGCGGCAAAGCCGCATGAAGGATGAGTTCCTGGCGATGTTGTCGCACGAGCTGCGCACGCCCCTGAATGCGATCATCGGCTGGGCCCAGATCCTGCTGCAGGATCGGATCGAAGACCCGTCGATCGCCGAGGGGCTGGCGGTGATCGCGCGGAACGGCAAAGCGCAGGCGGAGCTGATCGACGATCTTCTGGAAATGAGCCGGATCATCACCGGCAAAATTCGGCTGCACCTGCAGCCGGTTCGGTTGGAAGTGCTCGTCAAAGGAGCGATGGCGGCGATCGAGCCGGACATGGATCGCAAGTCATTGCGGCTGGAGGAAGAAATCCCGACGGCGTGCGCTCCGATCGAAGGAGACCCGGCGCGGCTGCAACAGGTCGTGAGCAATTTGCTCACTAACGCCGTCAAATTCACGCCGGCCGGGGGGACCATTCGGGTGAGCCTGGTGGAGCAAAAGGACGCCCTGCAACTGAGCATCAGTGACACGGGGCGCGGCATCAAGCGCGAGTTTCTGGAGCACGTGTTCGATCGGTTTCGGCAGGAAGATTCGAGCATCACGCGGCGTCAGGGCGG
>JBQCCH010000149.1:0-6991 GCA_051962375.1 Tepidisphaeraceae bacterium | reverse complement strand
GCGATCACGGCGTTGTCGAACGACATCGCCCGGGCGCTGGCGGCCGTCACGGTGCGCATCGTGGCGCCGATCCCGGGCAAGCACACGGTGGGCATCGAAGTGCCGAATGCGGAAAAGGAAAAAGTCCGCATGAAGGAGCTGATGCAACTGGCGCCCGAAGCGACGAGCAAGATGGGCATCCCGCTGTACCTGGGCAAAGACGCCAGCGGCAACGCATTGATCGCCGACTTGGCCGCCATGCCGCACTGCTTGATCGCGGGCACGACGGGCTCGGGCAAATCGGTCTGCATCAACACGATCATCATGTCGATCATGTACAGCCAGCGGCCGGACATGGTGAAGCTGATCCTGGTGGACCCGAAGGTCGTGGAAATGGCGCCGTTCAAGGACATCCCGCACCTAATGTGCCCGGTGATCACCGAAACCGCCAAGGCCACCAGCGTGCTGGAATGGTGCTGCACGAAGATGGACGAGCGCTACGAGGTGCTCGCCGAGGCGGGCGTGCGAAACATCAAGGACTTCAACAAGATGACCCGCGAGGAGATCATCGAGCGCTTCAACCCCAGCACGCCGGAAGAAGAAGCGAAGATCCCGAAGAAGATGCCGTACATGGTCGTGATCATCGACGAATTGGCCGACCTGATGATGACCAGCGGGAAGGAAGTCGAAGCCCACATCGTCCGCATCGCGCAGAAAGCGCGTGCGGTGGGCATCCACCTGATCCTGGCGACGCAGCGTCCGCAGGCGACGGTGGTGACGGGCCTGATCAAGTCGAATATGCCGAGCAAGATCGCCTTCCGGGTGGCGAGCAAGATGGACTCGCGCATCGTGCTCGACCAGAACGGAGCCGAGCTGCTGCTGGGGCACGGCGACATGCTCTTTTTGCCCAACGGCGGCAGCAAGCCGAAGCGCGGGCAAGGGACGTTCATCGACGACAAGGAAATCCGCGACTCGGTCAAACTCGTCAAGAGCATGGCCGAAGCGCAGTACGAGCCGGAGCTGGTGCAGATCAAGGGAACCGGCGCGATCGACGAAGAGGCGGCCAAGGATCCGCTGTTCGACGACGCGGTGCGCGTGGTGCTGGAAACCAAGCGCGGCAGCGTGAGCCTGCTGCAGCGTCGGCTGACGATCGGCTACAGCCGCGCCAGCCGCCTGATCGAAGCGATGGCCGCCGCGGGCATCGTCGGCGAATACAAGGGCAGCCAGGCGCGCGAGGCGGCGATCACCATCGAAGAATGGGAAGCCATCAAGGCCGCCCAGCAGCGCGATGAGGAAGACGGCGTGAGCGAATAAGCCGTCGCATTTTTTCCGACGATCCTCAGGCCCGAATGACACGCGTCATTCGGGCCTTTTTGTTTGCGGGCGGCCGACGCTGCGGAAACGAGTGCCTAGAGTTTGGCGCGTGCGTGCGGGAACCGCTTTGTCTGTCAACGAAAGACGTGAATGTTTGAACATCTTCCGATCTGGGGACAGGCAGGACTCTGGGGGTTGGCAGGTGCGACTTCGCTGGTGGTTGGGGCGGCGGTGGCGTACCTGATGAAGCTGCCGACGAAGGTGACGGCGGGCATCATGGCGTTCGGGTGCGGCGTGCTGATCTCGGCTGTCGCCTACGACCTGATGCTGGAGGGATATCACGCCGGGGGAATCGGGCCGATCGTCATTGGGGCGGTGGCGGGGTCGGTCGCGTATACGGTCGCCAACTGGCTCGTTTCGCGATACGGCGCGAAGCATCGCAAGCGCTCCGGGCCGCAGCAGCGCACCGATGCCGGCGAAGGGGGCGGCGGCGGGTTGGCGATCGCGATCGGCTCGCTGCTGGATGGCATTCCCGAATCCGTGGTGCTGGGCGTGGGCCTGCTGGGCGGCGGCGGGGTCAGCCTGGCGATGTTCAGCGCAATTTTTCTTTCGAATCTGCCCGAGGGACTCTCCAGTGCCGTCGGCATGAAACGGGCCGGCCGCAGCAAGGGGTATGTTTTTGGGCTTTGGATCACGATCGCGGTCTTGTCGGGCCTGGCGTCGCTGCTTGGGGCGCTGCTGCTGGACCACGCTTCGGCCCGGCTGTTGGCGACGGTGAACGCGGTCGCGGCCGGGGCGCTGTTGACGATGATCGCCGACACGATGGTGCCCGAGGCCGTCGAAGGCGAGCACGGCCTGACGGGCCTGCTCGTGGTGATCGGGCTGCTGATCGCGTTTGCGCTGTCTCATCGCGGCAATTAAGGGTGGATTCACCGCGCGCGGGCCGCCTACGAATCACCATGAACCCGCTCGCCCGGCGATTTGCCGAGAATCCCATCCTGACGCCCCGCGACTGTCGACCGAGCCGGGCGGACGTGGTCGTGGAATGCCTGCTCAATCCCGGCGTCTTCCGATATCAGGGGAAGATCGGCCTGCTGTTGCGCGTGGCGGAGCGGCCGGCGCAGGAGGAAGGATGGGTCAGCGTGCCGATCGTCGATCCGCAGGCCGAGGGGGGTGTCCGCGTGCTGCGGTTCGACAAGCGCGATCCGGCCCTGAATCTGCTCGATCCGCGCGTCTTTTATCACGCCGGCGTCAGCTATCTGACGACCTTGTCGCACCTGCGGCTCGCCTGGAGCGAGGACGGGGTTCATTTCACCATCGATCCGCACCCTACCCTCACCGGCGTCACGCCGCTGCAATCGTTCGGCATCGAAGACGCGCGCGTGTCGCAGCTTGGCGACGTCTACTATCTGACCTACACCAGCGTCTCACCGGCCGGCGTGGGGATCGGGCTCAGCAGCACGCGCGATTGGAAGACCTTCACCGAGCACGGCATGATCTTTCCGCCGCACAACAAAGATGGCGCGATCTTCGAAGAACAGGTGGGCGGCCAGTACATCGCGCTGCATCGGCCGAGCGGGAAGGAGTTGGGCGGGAATTATATTTGGATCGCGAGATCGCCGGACTTGTTGCATTGGGGCGATCATCGGTGCATCGCCTTCACGCGGCCGGGCATGTGGGACGCGGAGCGCGTGGGGGCGGGCTGCGCGCCGATCCGCACGCCGCGCGGGTGGCTCGCGATTTACCACGGCGCCGACGCCAGCCACCGCTACTGCCTGGGCCTGTTGCTGTTGGACCTGCACGACCCGAGCCGGGTGATCGCCCGATCGATCGCACCGATCATGGAACCGACCGAAAGCTACGAACGCGCCGGTTTCCTGGGAAATGTCATTTTCACCAACGGCCATCTCGTCGACGGGGACAGGATCACCCTCTACTACGGCCAGCGACAGCGTCATCTGCGCCGCCACCCTCTCGGTCGCAGAACTGCTGAACAGCCTGGCGCATTAAGCTTGCCTGCTGTTATAACCGATGTAATAATGACGCAGGTCCTTGAATCGGGAGTTTTATGACGCAAGAGAAAACCACCGCCGAAAAGATTGCCCCTGAGAAGATTGGCCCTGAGAAGATCGCGCCTGTTGAAATCGCCACCGTGAAGGTCACCACCGTGGGCAACTCCACCGGCATCGTGCTCACGAAGGAGATGCTCGAGCGGCTGCGCGTGAAAAAGGGAGACACCCTGCACGTGCTGGAGACGCCCGGCGGGCTGCAGCTGACCGCCTACGATGCGGAATTCGCGCGGCAGTTTGATGTGGCCGAACGCATCATGCGGGAAGACCGGGACATCTTGAAGAAACTGGCGGAGTAAGCCATGGATGGCCCCATTTGGATCAGCGAAGATTTAGTCTTGGCCATCCATAACCGTCAGTTGGCCGAACATGGCGGGCAGGAAGGTGTCCGCGATCAGGGATTGTTGCAGTCAGCGCTCGGCAAGCCGCGAAACCTGTTCGGCTATACCGAACCGACGCCCACGATTCCCGCGCTCGCCGCCGCTTACGCGTTTGGCATTGCGCGCAATCACCCGTTTCTCGATGGCAACAAACGCACGGCCGCCGTTGTCTGTGAATTGTTCATTGAGCTAAACGGCTGGCAGCTGACCGCCAACGACGCCGACTGGACGATTGTCATGCTGCAACTCGCCGCCGGCGAACTTTCGGAGCAGGCCTTTACCGACTGGCTGAGCGCTCACACGAAGCGCGCATAGAAAAAGCCGCAGATGAACCCGGATGAACGCGGATCCCAGAGAACAGATTCTCTGATCCGCGTCGATCCGCGTTCATCTGCGGCTCAATAATTCGAGGACGTTGCTCAGTGTTTCATCGGGAACTGGGCGCACAGGGCGGCGACGTCGGCCTTGGCTTTGGCGAGGGTGTTGGCGTCCCCCTTGCTGCGGAAGACGCGGTCGATGATGTCGGCGACCTTCAGGATTTGCGGCTCCTTAAAGCCGCGCGTCGTCAGCGCCGGCGTGCCCATGCGCACGCCGCTCGTCTGGAACGGGCTGCGCGTTTCGTTCGGCACGGTGTTCATGTTGCTGATGATGCCCACCTGCTCCAGCCACGCGGCGGCGGCTTTGCCGGTGAGGTCGGCGTCGGTCGGACGCAGGTCGATCAGGATCAAATGGTTGTCGGTCCCGCGGCTGGCGAGCTTGAACCCGCGCTTGATCAGGTCGTCGGCCAGGACCTTGGCGTTCTTGACGACTTGGGCGGCGTAGGTCTTGAATTCGGGCTTCAGGTCTTCGCCGAACGCGACGGCCTTGGCGGCGATGACGTGCATCAGCGGGCCGCCCTGCGTGCCGGGGAAGACGGCCTTGTTGAACTGCTTGGCCAGCTCTTCATCGTTCGTCAGGATCAATCCCCCGCGCGGGCCGCGGAGGGTTTTATGCGTCGTCGTGGTGACGATGTGGCAGTGCGGGAAGCAGTCCGGGTGGGCCTTGCCCACGATCAAGCCGGCGATGTGCGCCACGTCGGCCCAGAGCAGCGCGCCGTATTTGTCGGCGATCGCTCGGAACCGGGGAAAATCGATCGTGCGCGGGTACGCGCTGTAGCCGCACATCAGCACCTTCGGCCGATGTTTTTCCATGACGGCTTCGACGCTGTCGAAATCGATATAGCCCCAATCCTCGCGGCTTTCGTCTTTGACCAGGCTGTAGGTCACCGGCTTGAGCCATTTGCCGCTGACATTCACCGGCGAGCCGTGCGTGAGGTGGCCGCCTTCGGACAAATCGATCGCGGCAAACGTGTCGCCCGGATTAAACAGGGCCAGCTGCACCGCGAAATTGGCGTTCGCGCCCGAATGCGGCTGCACGTTCGCGTATTTGCAGCCGAAAAGCTGGCACGCCCGGTCGATGGCCAATTGCTCGATCTCGTCGTAAATGCCGCACCCGGAGTAATACCGCTTGCCCGGATACCCCTCGGCATATTTGTTCGTCAGCACCGAGCCCTGCGCTTCCATCACCGCGTCGGAGGCGTGGTTCTCGCTGGCGATCATCTCCAGCGTGTTCTGCTGACGCTCGGTTTCCTTGGCGATCAAAGCGGCAATCGTCGGGTCGGTCTCGTTCAGGTGCATGGTGCGGTCTCCCAAAGCGATAAGTTTAGCGGACGACGGGCGACCGTCCAAGGGATGCAGCGGGACTGCGGCGAAGGCGCAAGACGGCGTGTCTTGCGCCTTCGCTGTCAGGCGTTGCAGTTAAAGAGCGGTCGCCGTGATGGGTTCAGCGCTGTCGGCGGCGAGTCAGCAGCGCCAAACCGCCCACTCCGGTGAAAGCCAGCGTTGCCGGCTCGGGCGTGGGGGTGACGTCCGCAAACGCGGTTCCCAGGCGGATTTCGTCATAGTAAGCGGCTTGGTTTTGGGAAAAACCGCCCTGGAGGGTGACGTTGGTCAGCGCCAGATGCGGCACGTTCAGCAAATTGAGATTGGCCACGGCATCCGACGGTGCGGCGCCGCCCAGCAGCGGATTGAACCAGATGCGGATGTTGTCGGTCGTGCTTCCGAAATCGATGCGCCCGACGGCAAAGGTTTTATCGCCAATCGCGGGGCTGGGATAGGTGTCATACCCGTAATCGACGGTGGCACTGCCGCCCTGGTAGAGCGCTGCCGACCAATGGGTGCTGCCGTTGTATTTGCCGATGTACAGCGCGGTGTAGCTCGGGCTGACGGAATTGCCGGTGTCGAATCGAAGGGTCTGCTCGTCGGCGGACGAATAGTCTTGGCCGATGAAGCTGAACCAGAGGGAGTTTCCTGACGATGACAGGGGTGCGGCGTTGGCGATTGCACGGGTGTCGTAGTCGTAATGGTGGTTCGGATCCGCGTCATAGTAAGTGAGCGTGTTGCCGCTCACCTTGAGAGGCGTTCCGTTGGCGTCGGTGTATGTGAGACCCGGCGCAGCAACCGTGTTGCTGACGCCCGATGAATAGCCGCCCGCCCACCCGGTGCCGCCGGTCTGTCCCGCCAGGGTGCTGCCCGCCGCGTAATTAAACCCTTCGTACGCGATCAAGTCGGCGCGAACGGATGTTCCGAAGCATAAGACCAAGGCCGCAGCCGACGCGCACGTGATACGTGTGAGATGCCGATTCATAGAGATGCCCTCCCGAATGCGAATGATGGACCTGAACAAACTGCACGAAATGTCCCCCCGGGACGCGAAGGTGGCGAGTGTAATGGGTCAGCCGGATTTGAAGCCTCGGCAAAGGCGTTGATTAGGTCAATTTGTTATCGAATCTGTGAACATCGGTAATTTTTGCGGTTTAACCGCTTGGCGATGTTGCCAAGAGGTCGCTGGGTCGGAACTTCGGGAGGATGGCGCCCGGGCCGCATTTTTCCGCCGACGGCGGGTGGGGGCGGCGGTAGAGTGGGGGGATGGGTGTGGGTTGGGCGTCCAAGGTCGCGGGGGTGGGCAAGGGTCAAAATCAAAGGACTTACGTGCGGCAGGCTGGGCAAGGGCCGTCGCACTGGCGCTTGCAAAAAATCGCCGCAAGCGATGGCCGGGCCGGGGATTGGGCCGATAACGCGAAAACAAAATGGCAGGAACGGCGGCGGCGCGGTTTTCGGACGGCGGGCGCGGGTCGGGCCGGACGTGCGGGGCGGCGTCTGATAACAGATTTGCGTGGGGCGACGCGGGTCCGAATGTCGATTTTTTCTG
>JBQCCH010000148.1:0-10460 GCA_051962375.1 Tepidisphaeraceae bacterium | reverse complement strand
AAGGCCATGTGCTGCATCGCATCCACCACCTGCACGATGGCGGGGTTTTTCTTGATGTCGATGTGCTGGATGACGTTTTTCTTGTACTGGTCTTTGCCTTCGTGGGCGGCGGTGGCTTTGAAGGTGGTGTGGGTGAATTCTGCCATCGGAATACCTCTTTCTCTTGCGAAGCGAACGGGGAAAACGCCAAAGGTGGGAACAAACGATCCACCTTGGTGGCCGCTACGGATGAATGTCGAACATCGACATCTACCGCCATTGCAGGCCCGGTGGCTTTGTGAGGGGACCATTTTCTAAGATTTGGCCCCGGTTGCAATAAAAACTTTCGGCCGGATGCACTAATTTTTCGTTTGCGCGGGGAGCCGGCGTTGGAGCGGTGTTCAACGGCGGGTGGAAATTCGCGTACCATGAAGACGTCTCGAAACGAATTGAAACGGTCACTCATGCATTCATTCCTTCCTTTTGCGTTGTCGTTGTTCGCGTGTGCGGTTCCAGTGATGGCGGCGGCCACCACGGAGCCGGCGGTGCCGGAAGTGCCGGCGGTTCGCTCGGCCGTGCGGGAGCGGCTGGCCCCCCACCCGCGGCTGCTGATGACCGCATCCGCGTTCAAGGCGTTGGGCGCGAACACCGACCCGCGTGTGGCCGCCCTGCGCGAGCGGGTGATCCGACTCGCCGACAGCTACCTCGGCCGCCCGCCGATGGAACGGATCCTGGAAGGCAAGCGGCTGCTGGGGGTCTCGCGCGAGGCGCTGACGCGCATCCCGACGCTCGCCCTGGCGTATCGACTGACGGCCGACCCGAAGTTCCTGGAGGCCGCCCGCAAGAACCTGCTGACCATCGCCGGCTTCTCTGATTGGCACCCGGAGCATTTTCTCGATGTCGCCGAAATGACCGCCGCCGCCTCCCTGGGGTATGACTGGCTGTTTGACGACCTCAAGCCCGATGACCGCGCGACGCTTCGCCGGGCGATTCTGGAAAAAGGGATCAACGCCTCATACGTTTCGCCCCCCTGGTGGTGGGTGAATGGGGGCAACAACTGGAACCAGGTCTGCAACGGCGGCGTAACGCTGGGGGCATTGGCGATCGCCGAGGATGAACCCGCCCTGGCGGAGCGCACGATTGAGCGCGCGATCCACGGCTTGCCGAATGTCATGAAGCACTACGCCCCCGACGGCGCGTACCCCGAAGGGGCCGCCTACTGGGGCTACGGCACGACCTACAACTGCCTGCTCGTCGATGCACTGCAAACCTCCCTCGGGGATGATTTCGGCATCAGTGAGCAGCCGGGCTTTTTGAAGACGGCGGATTATCACCTGCACCTGGTCGGGCCGACCGGGCTCAATTTCAGCTACAGCGACGGGACGGAAAAAGCCTGCATCGATCCCTCAGCGGCGGCGTTTTATCTGGCGAAGCGGCGCGGCGATCCGTCGTTGCTGTTCAATGAATTGAAGGCCTTCGATCACCTGTTGGAGCGCCCGGAAGTGAGCCGCGGACACGACGGCGCCGACTGGCTGCTGGCGGCCTGGGCGCCGGGGCAAACCCATGGCGCGACGCCGGCAGCGACCAGCTATGTGGGGCACGGCATCACCCCCGTGGCAACGCATCGCACCGCCTGGACCGACGATGCGACCTTCATCGCCATCAAAGGGGGCTCTCCCTCGGCCAGCCACGCGCACATGGATGTCGGCAGCTTCTGTCTCGACGCGAACGGCGTGCGCTGGGTGAGCGACTTGGGCATGCAGGATTACAACAGCCTGGAAACCAAGGGCGTCGACCTCTGGAACGGCGCCCAGGGCAGCCAGCGCTGGCAGGTCTACCGGCTGGGCGTTCAAACTCACAACATCCTGAGCGTCAACGGGCATGAACAGCGCGACAGTGGGCACGCTCCGATCACGCGTTCGACGGCAAACTTCACCGTGGTCGACACCAGCCCGGTGTATGCGGATGTGCTGGCCGCTGCGGTGCGGGGCATCGTCTTGCGGCCGGACGGTTCGGTGCGGCTGCAGGATGAAATCACCGCCCTGCCCAACGCGGCCGCGCCGGTGCGATGGGCGATCCTCACCCACGCCGAGGTCGAACTGCACGGCCCCTCCGCGACGCTGCGGTCGGGAAAGCATCAATTGCAGGTGAACGTGGTCTCGCCGGCGGGCGCGACGCTGAAGATCGTTTCCACCGACCCGCCCCACGCGTATGACGCGCCGAACCCCGATTCGCGGCTGATCACGTTCGAAGTGAATCTGCCGGCCGGCGCGTCGCAGACGCTGGCGGTCGACTTCACCCCCGGCCCCACCGCCCCCCCGGCCAGCCCGGTGACGCCGCTGAAAGCGTGGTGAGGTGCGGCGGACGCAACGGAACGGTCGGCCCGGGCCGGAGGCGGTCTTGGCTTGCTCCTGGCAGAATCTTTCTCTATGGCTGCGACGTTGCACTCTGAACTCGGCCGCTTTTACTCTGTCGTGTCGTAGCAGCGGCTGCCCGCCGACTTACATGGATGCCACTCGAACCAATCGATTATCGACAGCCGGATAGGGTCACCTGGATACCGGTCAACCAATATCGAGCAATCATCGGGGCCCTAATCCTGTTAATCGTTTTTGCCTTGGGCCGCATCGTGTACGAATGGCAATGGGGCGCAGCCCAACGACAACGCTCCTTTACCAACGCATTGGCGGCCACGACGAGACCGGCTGCATCAGCAACACTGCAAAGGCGTACCGCTTACGAAGGCCGAGTGTCTGAAGCGATGCAATATTTGCTAAGGGATCGGGAAAAGGGCATTCGATCGTTGGAAGGCGCTATAAAAATTGCAAGGCAAGACGGCACGCTTCCATGGGCAGGCGGTTCATGGCCTTCTAATGGCGAAATACTCCTGGCGAAACTGTACCGGATCGATGCGAGGCCGCCTTCGACTGAGGCCGCTCGAGCGTATGCCGACTATCTTTGGGCTAACTACAGGGAATTCAGAGGAAATTTGGCGACAAGCCAACCGGCGAACAGGGATGCGCGGGAGGATGCCTCCGGCTTGCAGGCGCCCGGCGTAATCAACCGTCGGTGACACGCGATCGGGTTGCGACGTTTGCGGCCGGCGACCCAGGAAATGTCGCGTGGTTTAGGGCCGCATTTTTGGGGGGCCGGCGGTACAACGGAGCGGGGAGCGGCGCAGGCGGGGTCGCGCTGAGGCTCTTTGGCAATTTGGGGGTTGTTTGGGGTGCGGGGTGGGGTACCGGTTGGGGGCGGATGAGTGAAACGTGAAGACGTGAAGCGGGGGTACTGCGTACTGCGTCAGGGACGTTTGGGGTGGGGCGTTGGGGTTGTTTCGATGGAGATAAGTGATGTGGCGGGCTGGGCAAGGGCCGTCGCACTGGCGCTGAGGTGGAGTGGCCTGGGAACGCGTGGCCGGGCCGGGGGTTGGCGCGGAAACGGGGTCGAAAGTGAAACGAAAATTGGCCGGACCGGCCGCGGGGGGAGTTCGGCGAGTTAGGCCGGATGAGGGCACGGGCGGCGGGCGCGTTGTCGCAGTGGGGGTTCGGGGGTTTGCGTGTTCTTGTGCGCGATTGGCGGGGCCGGTACGATCCCCGTCCCGGTTGAGCGGGCGGTTTTCGACTGCGCGTCCGATCGCGGCGGATTTTTGAATAATTGAATCGTCGACTCGAACAGGTTTCGCGAAGGAGTTCGTTATGCCGGCCACCGGTCGTATTGCACAAGTCATTGGCTCGACGTTTGACGCCGAGTTTCCGGAAGATTCGCTTCCGGCGATTTACAACGCCATCAAGGTGAATTCGGACGGCATGAACCTGACCGGCGAAGTGCAGCAGCACCTGGGCGGCGGTCGGATTCGGGCGGTGGCGCTCGGCTCGACGGACGGCCTGAAGCGTGGGGTGGAAGTGGTCGACACCGGCGCGCCGGTGACCGTTCCGGTGGGCAAGGAAACGCTCGGCCGGGTGTTCAACCTGCTGGGCGAGCCGATCGACCAGCGCGGCCCGGTGAACGCCGAGCAGACGCGTCCGATCCACCGCGAAGCTCCGGCTTTCACGGACCTGACCCCCAAGGCCGAGGTGTTTGAGACGGGCATCAAGATCATCGACCTGTTGACCCCCTTCATCCGCGGCGGCAAGGCCGGGTTGTTCGGTGGTGCGGGTCTGGGCAAGACCGTCGTCATTCAGGAACTGATCGCCCGTATCGCCCAACAGCACGGCGGCTACAGCGTGTTCGCGGGCGTGGGTGAGCGGACGCGTGAAGGCACGGACCTGTGGATGGAAATGCAGGAAGCCGAAATCGGCAACACCGGCAAGCACGTCATCGACCAGACCGTCATGGTCTTCGGCCAGATGAACGAACCGCCGGGCGCGCGGCTTCGCGTGGCGCTGAGCGCCCTGGCGATGGCGGAATATTTCCGCGATGAAACCGGCGCGGACACGCTGCTGTTCATCGACAACGTCTTCCGCTTCACGCAGGCGGGTGCGGAAGTGTCCGCCCTGCTGGGTCGCATGCCCAGCGCCGTGGGTTACCAGCCGACGCTGGCGACGGAAATGGGCGAGTTGCAGGAACGCATCACCAGCACGAAGAACGGCGCCATCACCTCGGTGCAGGCCGTCTACGTGCCCGCGGACGATCCCACCGACCCGGCCCCCGCGAACGCGTTCGCCCACCTGGATGCGTTCATCTACCTGGAACGCAGCATCGCCAGCAAGGGCATCTATCCCGCCGTGGACCCGCTGGCTTCGTCGAGCCGGGCGTTGGATCCGCAGATCGTCGGTGAAGAGCACTACCGCGTCGCCCGCCGGGTGCAGACGATGCTGCAGCGCTACCGCGATCTGCAGGACATCATCGCGATCCTGGGCGTGGAGGTATTGAGCGAAGTAGACAAGCTGATCGTGAGCCGGGCGCGCAAGATCGAGCGGTTCTTCAGCCAGCCGTTCTTCGTGGCCGAGCAGTTCACGGGCTTCCCGGGCATTTACACGAGCCGCGAAGAGACGATCAAGAGCTTCGACGCGATCGTGAGCGGCCAGGCGGATGACATCCCCGAGCAGGCGTTCATGTACGTCGGCGGCCTGGATGCCGCCCGCGCTAAGGCCGCCAAGCTCAAATAAGTCGATTGCTGAAACGCAAACCCCCAAAGGCCCGCGAGCGATCGCGGGCCTTTGGCATGCGCCGAGCGATCGCCGCCCACCCCGGGATAAACGCCACCGCTCGGAGGCTTTCCCCAGCTTCCAGAAAGCGGGCGTTGCGGCCGCCCTCCCCGCCGCAAGATTTTTTGGACTTGCCCCCAGATTGTCGTTTAATTACCCGCCGGCCCTGATATGGTGTGGAGACCGGCGTTGTAGACCGGGATCATCCTTTCGGGGGCCGCTACGTTGAGCAATAAAGCAGTTCGTCGAGCCGTCATGTCGTGCGCCCTTGAGGCGTTTGAGCCGCGGCAATTGTTGAGCGGGGTGGGTGATTCGTACTCGGTTCCGGCCGATCCGCGGGACGTCGTCAGTCTCAATGCCGGCTGGAAATTCACGCTGTCGCCGGGCAGTTCGCCGCAGAGCGTGGGGGCGGATGATTCGGGCTGGTCGAGCGTCAACCTGCCGCACACCTGGAACGGGTTTGATGCACAGGATGGCGGCAGCAACTACCGCCGCGGCATTGGCTGGTATCGAAAGACGATCACCGCACCGGCCGGCACGGCAGGCGATACGTATTCCCTGCATTTTGACGGGGCTAGCCTCGTCACCAGCGTCTACATCGACGGCCAATCGGTCGGGCAGCACAGCGGCGCGTTCGGCGGGTTTGATTTCGATGTCACCGCCGCGTTGTCGGATGGGCGATCGCACGTGCTGGCGATCAAGTGCGATACGTCCGCCAGTTTGGCCAGCAGCGTCGCCCCGTCGGACGGCGCCGATTTCAATGTGGATGGCGGCCTGTACCGGGGCGTCACGCTGCAGGCGGTTGAGCCGCAGCACATCACGCTCGATGACAGCGCGTCGGCCGGCGTGTTTTTCACGTCGCCGAGCGTCTCTTCGCAACAGGCGACGATCCAGATCAAGACCGATCTCGCGAACGACGGCCAATCGCGCAACGTGCTGGTGCACAGCGTGCTCGTCGATGCCAGCGGCGCGATCGTCGCCGACACTTCCACCGCCCAAACGCTCGCCGGCGGCGCGTCCGCCAGTGTCACGCAGCGCAGCGTCGTCGATCACCCGCACCTCTGGAACGGCGTCAGCGATCCGTACCTGCACGATCTGTATGTCGAAATTCGCGACGCCAACTCCGGCGAACTGCTCGATCTGGTGCATCAGCGGGTGGGCATTCGTTCGTTCGCGATCGATCCGGCCCGGGGCTTTTTGCTGAACGGCCAGGTGTATGATCTGCACGGCGGCATGTATCAGCAGGATCATCGGAATGAGGGCTGGGCCGTCACCGATGCCGACATCCGCTCCGACATGGCCACGATCCTGGACATCGGCGCCACCGTCGTGCGAAGCCACTACCAGCTGCCCCCCCTGTTCTACGACCTGGCCGATGAAAAGGGGCTGATCGTGCTGAGCGAAGTGCCGTTCAATGGCTCGCTCGACCGCACGCAAACGGTCAATGCCGACGCATTCCTGGCCAACTATAAGCAGCAAATGCAGGAACTGGTCCTGCAGAATTACAATCGCCCGTCGATCGTCTCGTGGGGGATCTACAACGAGCTGACCGACAACGCCGCCAACGAAAACCTGGTCCGGGCGATGGACCAGTTCACCCATGCGCTGGACCCAACCCGCCCCACCACCGGCGCCAGTTGGAACGCCAAGGTCGGCACCCTGGAACAGGAAACCGATGCGCTGACCTTCAATCGGTATTACGGCTGGTACTACGGCACGGTGAGCGACCTGGGCACGATGCTCGACAGCGTCCATGCCGCGGCGCCGAATCTGCCGATCGGCCTGAGTGAATTCGGCGCGGGCGCCAATGTCACCCAGCACGGCAAGCTCAGCAGCGTCACCGCGCATGGGTATACCCATTCGGAAGAATTCCAGAACCAGCTCTACGAACAGACCTGGGCCGTCCTCGCGAGCCGGTCGTATCTTTGGGAGAAGACGCAGTTCCTGCTGTTCGATACGTCCAATGACGCCAACACCGCGGGCAATTCGCCCGGCGTCACCGATTACGGTCTCATCACCCAGGATCGGTCGACGAAAAAAGACAGCTACTACTACCTGAAGGCCAACTGGTCGAGCGATCCGGTGCTTTACCTCACCAGTCGCCGATGGACCAGCCGCAGCGACGCCTACACCGATGTGAAGGTCTACGCCAACGTCGACGCGCCGCAGCTCACCGTCAACGGCAAAGCCTACGGAGCGATGCCTTTTGTCGGCAATGGTGTGTATGACGTGCCTCAGATCACGCTGGTTCCGGGGAAAAACGTGATCACGGTCACCGGCACGCGGAACGGGCAGGTCTTCACGGACATGGCCACATGGACGTACACCGGCCCCGCCGTCTCTCCGACGCCAACGCCTACTCCCACGCCGACACCAACGCCTACGCCGACGCCGACCCCCGCGCCCACGGGTTCGATCACAGGCCAGGTCTTTTTCGACGCTGACAGCGATGGCCAATTCGAAATAACCGAGGCGGCCGCCGCCGGGCAGGTCGTCTTCATCGATTCCAACGCCAATGGCTCGCTCGATGCGATCGAACGCTCCGTCACGACCGACAGCAGCGGCGGGTTCCTGTTTTCGGGGCTGGCGGCCGGCACGTACACGGTGCTGGCGGTGTTGCCGGGCGGGGCCGTGCGCACGACGCCGCCCTTGGTCATCAGTCTGGCGGATGCCCAAGCCGCGACGGGCCTGAGCATCGGCATCGGCACTCCGGTCACGCCGCCGCCGGCGGGCACGGCGGTGCTGAGCGGCGTTGCGTTCAACGACAACAATGCCAACGCCAAATTCGACACCGGCGATGGTGCGAGCAAAGGCATCACGCTCTTTCTCGACACCAACGGCAACAACGCGCTCGATGCCGGTTAAATCACCACGACCAGTGACAGCAACGGCCGATTCAGCTTCGCGAACCTGGCGGCCGGGTCATATGCCGTGCGGCGGGTGTTCGATTCGACCCACACCTACAGCACACCGCCCCTCAACGTGATGCTGGGGAATGGGCAGACGATCAAAAATCTGATGCTGGGCGGGAAAGTCGGCACCAATCCGACGCCGACGCCTACTCCGACGCCCACCCCTACTCCGACACCGACGCCCTCTCCGACCCCCACGCCAACGCCATCCCCGACGCCGACCCCCACGCCGACGGACCCGTCGACAGTGACGCTGGAGGCTGAATCCGCCGCATTGGCGGGTGGGACCGTCAAGGCGACCAACCACAGCGGCTACACCGGCGCCGGCTTTGCCGATTTTGGGGGCAGCGGGTCGTCCGCCCAGTTCAGTCTGAGCCGATCGACCGGCGGCGTGGTCACGCTTACCTTCCGCTACGCCAACGGCTCAACGGTCGCTCGGCCGCTCAACATCATCGTCAACGGCGTGTCGATCGGCAGCGTGACGTGCGCGTACACGGGCTCATGGGAAACCTGGGCCACCGAATCCATCACCGCGCCGCTGACGGCCGGGCTGAACACCCTCCGCGCCGTCGCCGGCTCAGCGGGCGGGGCGAATATCGATTCGCTCGTCGTCACCGACGCGAACACGCCGACGCCGACACCGACGCCCACGCCGTCTCCCACACCGACCCCAACGCCATCGCCCACGCCCACGGGCACGGCGTCGCTGGCGGTGACGGCCTTCAACGATCACAACGCGGACGGAAAATTCAACACCGGCGACGGACAGAGCAAAGGGATCACGCTGTTTCTTGACGCCAACAGCAACGGCCTATTGGACGACGGTGAAATCGCGCTCCAGACCGACGACCGAGGCCGGCTGACGTTCACCGGCCTGGCGGCCGGCACGTATCATGTCCGTCGGGTCATGCCCAGCGGCTATGTCTACAGCACGCCGCTGATCGACATCACCCTCGGCGACGGCCAATCCAAGACCGGTCTGCTCCTGGGAACGAAGTCGGCCTAGGCGCGAACGCCGCCTGTCATTTTTTGTTCATTTTCAGCCGAAAAAGCGCTAAATTTTTTTGTAACCGTTCGATCCGGACGATCTCTTTCATCGTAGCAAGGCGTAGTCGTTCCGCGCACTTAACCCGAAAAGAGCCATCCCGATCATGCGTTCCCGCGCCAGGGCCCTGCGGTCCACGGATTCTTGTCGTTCCCTCTTTGTCTCCGAACCGCTCGAGCCCCGCCAATTGCTGTCGGCCTCGGCGAGTGTCACCATCACCACGACGCGTGCCCAGACCATCGACGGCTTCGGCACGTCGTTGGGCGATCTGTATTCCACGTCGCTCGTCAAAAGTGCGAAGTTCCAGAAAATGTACTACCAGGATCTGGGCAGCAGCATTTTCCGGGTCGCCTTGAACCCGTGGGTGCTCAAAGGCAACGGCAGCATGGGAACGGCCGTCAACCTGGGGCCGACGCTGCAGCAGAACATCAACAAGATGAACTTCCTCGACAGCAACATCCTGCGCTACGGGATCATGGCGCGGGCGTCGCTGAAGTATGCGAAGAACGTAAAGATCATCGGCTCGATCTGGTCGCCCCCCTACTGGATGAAGGGCCCGGAAGTGAGTTCCGCGACGGGCAAGCCGAACGGCGTGAAGCCCGCCTTCAACGACAAGTCGGCCAACACGTCCGGGGGCAGCCTGGTCATCACCGATGCCAATCTCACGCAATTCGGCCGCTACGTGGCGGCGTACGTGAAGGGGTTTGAGCAGGCGTATGGCGTGAAGATGTACGCGATCAGCATCCAGAATGAGCTGGCCTTTCACGAGTATTATTCCAGCTGCGTCTACTCGCCCAAGGAATACGTCTATGCCGTCAAGGCCGTCAGCCGTTGGTTCCGCAAGTACGGGATCGACACCAAGATCATCGGCCCGGAAGACGTGGGCGTCGGCTCAACGACCGATCGGGGCATCGTCGAACGGCAGATGAGCTACATCAAGGCGGTCCGCCAGGATCCGGAAGCGATGGCGGCCGTCTCCGATTGGGCGATCCACGGGTACGCGAACGACGGCGTCACCAGCCAGCGCAGCCCCGAAATGTGGGACGAATATTGGAACGGCCACCAGGGGTCCAGCAGCTACACGACCTGGACCGGCATCAAGACGGACGGCAAATCCTCCTGGATGACCGAAACCAGCGGATTCAGCAACAGCTGGTCATCGGCGATGCGGTTGGCGGGCGGCATTCAGGATGCCCTGGTCATGGGCAACACCAGCGGCTACGTCTACTGGGGCTTCGCCAACAGCGGCTCCACCGCCAGCGTGCAAGCGCTGACCACCAACACCAACGCCGAAGCCAAGCCGTACACGGTCTTCAAGCATTTCTCGCAGATGATCCGCCCGGGCATGGTGCGGTTGAAGACGAGCGGCGTCGATCC
>JBQCCH010000147.1:0-4875 GCA_051962375.1 Tepidisphaeraceae bacterium | reverse complement strand
AGGACGCCGACGAACCGCGATTTGGAGCGTCCGCGGCCGCGTTCGGGGCCGGCGGATTTGACGGCGCGGAGGGCGGGCTGATACCCGCGGCGGGCGGCGAGTTCCAGCACCCGCGCCCGCGTGGCCGGGTTGATG
This sequence comes from Tepidisphaeraceae bacterium, assembly GCA_051962375.1. GTDB lineage: Bacteria > Planctomycetota > Phycisphaerae > Tepidisphaerales > Tepidisphaeraceae > RYN-431. Next base: position 4,740 of record JBQCCH010000147.1, on the reverse strand, counting down.
TCGGGGTGATTGCGCAACGACTTGGACACCGTCGCCACCGACAAGTTCAGCTCCAGGGCCAAGCTCTTTTGACTGAATTCCGTCGTCTCCACGGCTTCCAGCATAGCCGCTTGAGAGAAACAATCAAACCATTTCAGAAATTGTCAGAAATTTTGATCGCAAAGCATTATATAATAGGTTTTTACGAGAATCTATATTTTTGCGATTAAACCGAAATTAGGCCCTCGCTTTGGGTCGTTGAACGCGTTTCTTTCCGAGCGCGCAAGGAAACGCCCGCGCGGAAGCGCCGCGCGGGCGGTGAGCGGCGGCGGGCTGTCGCGGAGGTTGGGGGTCAGTTCACTTTGACCATCGCGGGCGCGGATTCGGTGTTGCCGTTGCCGACGACCGTCACTTTGTAAAAGTACGTGTGGCCGGCGAGGGCGGTGGTGTCGGTGAAGCTGACGCTCGATTTTCGCGCCAGGGGCGTGTCGTTCAGCAGCGCGTACGTGCCGCCGGCGGTGTCGCTGCGGTAGATGTTGAAGCCCAGGACCTTAGCCCCGTCGAGGGGGGAGGTGACGTACAGGCGATTCCCCTGCGACGTCGACTCGGCATAGAGGGTCGGCGGCGTCTTGAGCGCGCCGACGGGCATGATGTTGCGGACGATGTAGATGTTGTCCTGGAAATCGAAGTTGGAATAGCTCTTGTTGTAGTCGTGCAGCAGGATGTAGGTGTTGGGCACGAGCACGCCGTCGGCATCGCGCAGCGGGAAGAAGCGGAGGAACTGCCCGTAGTTGGCGGGCGGGTGCTGGGTGGAGGGATAATCGCTGGGCCAGGGGTTCAGGGTGTGGTCGCTGTACTCGCCCGTGCCGGGGCCGGAGCGGGGTTCGACGACAAAGCCGAAGGTCTGCGTACCGGGGCTCTTGCTGCCGTTCATGACGCCGTTGGCGATGGTTTTTCCGTCCGCGAGGGTGGAAAGAATCATCTGACCTTCGCCGGCCTTGTCGGTGAGGATGTTGGTCCAGGTATTGGGCGTGCCCTGTTTGTACCAGGCGATATTGCTGTTGGTGGCCACATGGGTAACGCCGTCGCTGGCGAGATACGTCTGGTTATGGAAGGTGGCGACTTCCGTGACGGTCATCGGCGCATTGGTGTCGGCGAGCTGGAAATATTCGGCGGGGATTTCTTCGCCGATCATTTGCACGGCGCCGCCATTATCGAGGGCGGCATTGGAGCCGATCACCGTCTGGTAGCCCAGGATCTGGTTGACGATCATCTGGGCGGAAGGCTCCAGGTGGACCTGGCCGTTCGGCGTCTGCTCGGAGTATTGCTGCCAATAGCCAGCCAGGGCGATGGTCGTGGTGGGCTTGTTCGGGTCGTCGCTGGAGATGACCAATTGCCCGTTGTGCACGCCGGTGGTGCTGGTGGCATCAAACTGCACGGTGACCACGCGCGACGCGCCCGGCGCCAGCGTGATGTTCGAGCCGCCGTTGCTGACGATCGAGTAATCGCCCGTGATGCCGAACGACAGATGCAGGTCGGCCGGGCCGCTGTTCCAGACGCGCAGCTGGTTCTGCGTGCGCGTGAGGTTGGCGACGTATTGATCGGGAATCTGCACCTTGTTGAAGGCGAGCCTGTCGTTCGACGGATACCCCAGCACGTTGTCATACCCCAGCACGGGGCCGGCGCTGGCGGGCTTGACGTTGCGGACGATGAAGATCAGGTCCTGGTTGTCGTAGACGTTTTTGTTCTCGTATTCCTCTTCGGCCACGATGTACGCATTCGGCACGACGTTGCCGTTCGCGTCTTTGTAGGGGAAGAACTTCATGTGGGTGAAGGGGTTGGCGTCCCACGTGAGGTTCAGGGCGTTTTCGCTGTAGACGTTGCGGGCCGAGGCGTCGGCATTGGCGAAGGCGGGATACTGGGTGACGAGCCCGAACGGCTGCGTGCCCGGGTCAAACTGGGTGAGCCCGTAGACCGAGGGGGCGACCGATTGCGCCGAATCGCCGGGCGTGTACCAGAGGTATTTTTCGCTGTCGAGCAGGCCGGGCGTGTAATACCCCATGCGGACGGCGGGCGTGGCGGCGTTGGTGAACAGGGCCAGTGGCGCCATCGTCACCGGCTGCGACGGGTCGGCCTTGACGAGGGACTGGATGTCGACGGCTTCGCTCGTGCCGGAGGCGACGTAGTACGGATCGTTGTCGTGGGATGCCTCGCCGGCGTCGATGCCGAACTTGAAGAAATTGAAGACCGTCTGGAGCGAGGGTTCGAGCGTGGTCCCCTGCCCGGCGGTGACCAGGCCGCGCAGCGGGACGTTGTACAGGCCCTTGCGGTGCGGGTCGGTGCTGTAGATGCGGAGCGTGGCGTTTTTGACGCCCAGCGTGTTGTCGGCGTTGAACTGGATCGTGTAGTTGCGCTGCACGCCCGGCGCGAGCGAGACGCCGCCGGCGGGGAAATCGACGATCTGGAAATCAGACGCGTCGTCGCCGAGGAGTTTCATCCGGCTGACGAGCAGACGGACGCTGCCGGCGTTGGTGACGCGGAGCTGGTACTGCATCGACCCGGGGCCGCTGCTGTTGGAGGTGCGGACGGCATTGAAATACAGAGTGCCGGGGCCCACTTTGATCGCCGGTTCCGGGAGGACGGTGCGGGACAGAAATTCTCGCGGCTCCAACAACTCGCACGACACCGGTTGACGCATAAATCACTTTCACAACAAAACAGGCCCCGCCCCCAGGGGCGGGACAGTCGATCGTTCGATCCGAGGGATTCAAAGAGCGCGTCGGCGGCTGCCGAGCGGGCCCCCTTCGGATTTTTCCGACGACAGACGGCGCCGCCCGAACCGCTCGAGCAGCCTTCCGCAAATACGCACCCTGATGGATCGGCAGGATGATTGCATCCCCATGAAACGCGGACGGTGCCGCGGCGGGCCCCATAATGCGGCGAAAGCGGCGCTGCGATGCGGGATGGGGCGGGCAGGCAACGGGATCTGCAAGCCGGTGAAGAAGGTCGACGGCATGACGCTTAAGGCGTTCGTGACCCCAACCGCCCGGAAGTCGGCGATCATCGTCACCGACGAACGACACCCCTACCGCATCGCGTGCGAACGACACGCGGACCACCAGCGATTGAATGATTCCATGGGCGAAGACGTGAACCGCGAAGGATTCACCACGAACCCCGCCGGTCGTGGCAGGAAGCCGCTGAGCATGGCCCCCGTTTGCATGCCCCGCTTAGCACCGATGCGGCCGTGAAAGCCATCGTTGAGATCCGCCCCGGCGTTGTGGTGCGGACCTGGGGCAAGGCGTGGAAGGTCCGGCCGACGCTGCCCAAAAAAATAGCGACCGGCCGTAATGATTCTGTCATCATCCCTACGTATCTTTTGCTCTTGCCGCCGGTATCCCCGCTGGACGCCCCCCCCTCGTCCGGCACCGGCGGCATTTTTACGCGCTGATTTTTACGCACTGATTTTTACGCACTGAGCAAACTGCTTAAACCCCGTCCACACCACAACCTAGAGCCCCTACTTTGTAATGTGCAGAATTGCGAACAATCCGCCGTGGCGACAGAATGAAGTGAGCAAGGTGGCAGTGCGACGCAAATCCCGGAATTGCGGCGGGAACTGGCAGGCGGATTTGGGATTTTTTGGCTGACAGGGGCGGCCGGGGCGGTACAACGGATTAGGGCAGCTGAGAAGGCGCACCGGCGCGACGGGGAACGGTCGCGGGGCGGATCATGGCAAGGCGTGGACATCACGGCCGAAGAAACACTTACTACGCAGCAAAAACTATTGCATCTTCGCCGCGACTGCGGCCATGTATTCGTTGGCATTCATCTTATGTGCGACTGCAAAGGCTGCGATGGCCTTAGCCGTCGCTCGGGATTCGCCTCTTTCTATTCGGCCGACCTGTCGCTCGCCCAATCCTTCGATGTCAGATTGTTTCAGCCCCGCGGATTCACGCATGCACCGGATGGCTGCGCCGTATTTTCGATTGAACTCTGCACCCTTCTGTTTCGCCTTGAGAGCGAGGGAGGGATCGCAGGCTTCCGCAAATTGTTCCCAACCCATATGTACATCAAGCGTGGGCCAGTAAATAAACGAGCCATCCTCGTCAATTTCAAAATGGTTGATGTCTTCCGGGGCTTTACCCTTCAAGCACGACAATGCGTCGATGTTCGCCTCGATTTTTCTGAGGTCTGCGGACCAGACGCAGAAATTATCCTCACTCCAGTAGGCATCGAGGATGCGATGGGCCATATCGTCGACCGACAAGATCGTCTCAAGCCGATTCAGGAACGCGGCTCGATCGTCGCCATCTTTTGTTTCGTGGATCAGCGTCCTCGACTTCCATACCGAGCCGAGGATTGAAAGTCGTGAAGCGATTTCTGCGGGAGGAATTCCCTTATTGCAGGTAAATACCCAGCGACGCTCGCCAGGGTACGATTCCAGCGCTGCCATGATTCGCACATAGTCTTCGCGTTTGATCTGCGTTTCCAGCCGAGAAACGAAAAACACAAATCCCCGTGAGGGCTGCTTGTGAACTTGCATCTTACGGCGGAAAACGGCGAGGAGCTTGCCTCTGGATGCTGCAGGGGCGCGGACATATTCGCCCAGCCGCTTCGTCAGCTCGGGATCGTTACTGAGAATTTGAATGTTTTGCTCAGTGACCATTGCACACCTTGGACTCCCACTCACGAAGAAGGGCTTCCCGATTGTTTTCAACCCTCGCGCCGATCAAGTCCCCATCGGAAAACCTCTGGCCC
>JBQCCH010000146.1:0-6527 GCA_051962375.1 Tepidisphaeraceae bacterium | reverse complement strand
CACCATCAACGAAAGCGGCCAGCGCCTCACCACCGGCACGGCCGACCCGGGCGGCATGCTCGACAGCACCTTTCGCCTGCTCGATAGCCTGGGCAATGTGCTGCTGACCGTCAGCAATCCCAATTCACAGAGCAGCCTGTTTAATACAGTATTGCCCGCGGGCAACTACTACCTGCAGATTGCCAGCGCGGGTGGAAAGAATTCGTCAGGCACGGAAGTCGCGTCTTACTACGACATGGGGTCTTATTTCCTGTCGGGCACGATCGCCGTCCCCGAGCCGACTGCGATGATGCTCGCCGTCGGCGCCGTGGCGCTGATGGCTCGCCGGCAGCGTCAATTGCGGGTCTGACGCGACTTGCCAGTGTCGTTGGGCCCACGCGAGGAGTGATTGATCCCCAGGGGTCATCCATTGCACCACCCGCTGTTTCATCCGCGCCAAACGTTTTGAAACATCCGGCCGTCGCGGGCGCTAGCCTGTGAGTGAAACCGAAGGAGTTTGACTCATGGCAAAGACGAAACCCGCGCGATCGCAGAAAGAGCGAAACAAGCGACAGGCCGGCCGATGTTGGCCGGGGTATGAGCCGACGCCCGGCAAAAAGCCAGGCACGAAGGGAAGCTGCAAGCCCAAGGCCGACACAAAGAAATCCGCCAAGAAGTCGAAGAAGCATTCGACCTCGGGCAAGTCCGCGAAAGCCGCTTCGAGCACGCACAAGACCACGTCGCGAAAGAAATCGTCGCGGAAGAAATCATCGCGCAAGAAGGCAAGCTAAAAAAACGCCTCGGGCCGCGGCATCAGCGTCGCGGCCCGAGGCGGGATGGATGGGATGATGTCGGGCGTTACTTGGTGGTGATGCCGAGCAATTCCACATCGAACACCAGCGTGGCATTCGGCGGGATCGAGGGGGGAGCGCCATTCGCGCCGTAGCCCAGTTCCGGCGGGATCACCAGCCGCGCCTTGCCGCCGACTTTCATCAGTTGCAGGCCTTCCGTCCATCCGGGGATGACACCGTTGAGCGGAAATTCAATCGGCTGCCCGCGTTCGACGCTGCTGTCGAAGACGGTACCGTCGATCAGCTTGCCAGTGTAGTGCACTTTGACGGTGTCGGTCGCCTTGGGCGAGGGGCCGGTGCCTTCCTTCAGGGTTTCGATCTGCAGGCCCGACGCGGTAACCTTCACGCCGGGCTTTTTGGCGTTGGCGGCGCGGTAATCGTCGCCGGCCTTGCCCGCTTTTTCGCCCGCTTCTTTCTGGGCGACCTGCGCGTTGGCCTGCAGCTCCTGCTGCACTTTGGCCATTGCCTCATGGAATTGTTCCGGCGTCACTTTCGAATCGACATTCGCCAGGCAATCCTTCAACCCTTGCACGATCAGGTCGGGCTCCAGGGCCACCTTGGATTCTTTAATGTTGCGACCCAGGTCGTACCCGATGCCGTAGCTCGCGGTTTTGTAGAGCGAGTCGAACGGCTGGGTGGTGGCCGCCTGCGTGGAGGGTTGCGTGGTGCTGTCGGCGGCTCGACTCATGGATACGGCTCCTAGCCCGGCGATCAATGCCGCGGCGATGGTAAGGGGTTTGGTTCGGATCATCTTCGGCAGCCTACCCGAAGCGATCACCGCGAACTAGGGCACGGCCGCCGCACTCTCCGGGCTCAGGGCTGAGTCGCCGCAGGGCTGGGGGCATCGGGCAGTTTGGGGATGGCCCGCGCCAGCCGCTGGATGATCTCATTGCCGTCGGTCGCGAGCGGCGCGAGCAGTTGTTGGCGTTCTTGCGGCGAGCGGTTGATCGACATCGCGCAGCCGATGAGCTTCGATTCCAGATCGGCCGACCCCAGCATCGCCTGGATCGCCTTGAGCCGGCCCGCATCGTCCTGCAGCCAGGCCAATTGCTGCGCGGCAAACGCGCGGACCGTGGCCGAATCATCATGCGCCGCCGCCGTCTGCAAATCCGCGATCGCCTGCGGCGCCAGGCGCTGCTCGTCCGGGTTTCCGCGGCTAAGGAACGCTGCCGACGCGCCGATCGTCGCGACCGCGTGCAGCCGCTCCACCGCGTCGGCCGAATGCAATTGCGTCGTCAACTGCTGACGGATGGCATCGCGGGAAAACGCGTACGGCGGACGGTCAATCACGTTGCGTGCCTGCGTCCGAAATCCGCCCGGCCCCGGCACCAGCGCTTTGCCGCGCACCGTCGCGTTGGTGATCGCCGATGCAAATATCGATAGTCCGACCGTCGGATTCTGCGAGGAGAAGCTGTCCAGATCGCCGTTGTCGAGCCGAACCGTCGTGCGGGTCGATTCACGCGGCTGCAGCACGATGCGTCCGGTCAATTTCGCGACGGCGACCGCGGGAAACACCTGTTCGATCGCGCCGCGCACGTTCGCGTCGAGCGGGATGCGAGGATCGATCGCCCCGCCCGGTCCGATCAGGAGCGGCTGATCGGACGAGTTTTGCACCGACAAGGTGACGAGCATCGGCTCGCCGACCTGCACGCTCGCCTTCACGACATCGATCGTGACGAAGTAATGCGATCGGCCGTCGCGAGTGAAATTGATCCAATCGCGCGGCAAACGAGCCGCCTCCGCGATGACGACATCCGCGTCCGACGTTCGAAACGCAATCGGCCCGGCGTCTTTCAGCGACCAGCGCACCATGGCCGACCAGGCGTCGGTGGGCAGTTTCTGAAGAACGTCCGCCCCCGCCTGCGCAATGCCGGCCTTGTCGCTGCCGGTCTTCAGTTGCAGGATGAGGAGCCCCAATTGCGACAGCGGGTCGCGGGCCGCGACTGCGGACAATTTTACCTTGGCGTCATCATTGTGACCGCCGGCCAGCGCGCTGAAGCCGGCGATCCGGTTGCTCATGATGCTGCTTTGGCCGGCCAGAGTGTCGATCCCGTCCGAAATTTCCTTCGGCGGCGTTTTCCCGGCGAAATAGACATCCAGCCACGCCAGATCGCCCAACGCTTCCAGATAGGACTCCGCCAGGCGCGCGTCTCCCTTGGCCTCGATCAGCTTCATCGCATTCTGCACATTCGGCAGCGCGACGGGCGTTGCATCCCCCACCTTGCCGATGGACGGATCGAACGTCGATTGCAGGGCCATCAGATTTCGGATGAGTTGGGTGCGGGCGCCATCGATCGCCGACTGCGCGGCGGCGGCATCATTGCTTTCCCATGCCGACAGGATTTTCAGGTACTGCAGCCGGGCCGGACGCGGGTCGGCCTTGAGCGCGGCATTCACCACGTCGGCCGCCTCCTTCGGTTTCTTCAGCGCCAGCAACAGAGCAGCGTAATTCGACGAATCTTCCTGCGTGGGCAGATAATCGGTGGAATCCAGCACGTGAAACAGCCGGCCATAGAGATCGGCCGCCTGCGGGTTGGCGCCGACGCGCGTCAGCGTCTCGGCCAATTGCGCATACCCGCCGTACTGCATCGGCTCGGCCATGAGCAGCGCGACGAGCGCCCGAACACGCTGCGTCGCATCCCCTTGGCGATTCACCTGATCCAGCTTCAATTGCAGCGCCCGGGCGTTCAGCGGATTCAGATTCAGCGCGTCATCCAGCGCCTTGTTGGCGTCTTCATCTCGTCCGCGCTGGCTTTGAACGCTGGCGAGCAGGAGCGACGCATGCGACCGCACCTCCGCCGGCACGGCGCTGCTGGCGGCGACGCGTTGAAGATAGTCCGCCTTCTGGTCAGCGGTCTGCATGCCGTCGGAAATCAGGTCGATGGACTGAATCTGCGCGACTTGATCGGCGGGATCGGCTTTGCGGAATGCCGAGAGCGCGGCGATCGCCTTGTCGCGCTGGCCGAGCGATAGCCGCAGGTCGATCGATTCGCGGAGCAGACGCGTGTCCCCTTCATACAGCTGGTCGGCCGCATCTCCCAAGGCGGCGGCGACAGGGGCTCCGTCCTGCGCGGTCGCAAGACGCTGGGCGACCTGCAGCAGGCGGTCGGCGAGTTCGGTCTGTTCCGCGGTGGGCGCCGCCTGCGACAGGCCGGCGCATCCCAAGACGGCCAAAACGGCAAGACGGAGCGTGCGACGGGTGGTGAGTGAAATCATGTTCGGTTTGCTTGTTGGAATACGGAATTCAGCCCTGCGACGCCAACCCGAGCGCCGCCGCGCTGACGGCTGCCGTGCAGCAGATCAGGGCGGCCGCCAGTCGGACGGTTTCATGAAAAGGACGCATCCGGTAAACGCGTCCCAACACAAAGGTAATGACAATCACCTGCGCGCCCGCGGCGGCGGCGACGGCCAGGGAGCGGGCGGCCCAGCGCAGCACGTCGGGCCGCTGCCCCGCCAGCGCCCAGTCGGCCAGGTCAATCCAGGCGTAGATCGCCCCCACCATCAGGGCGGCCGCCAGCAGGCCTCCCAGCACGATCGTCAACGATTTGAGCATCGCTAAACATCGTACTCGACGATTTACACGGAAGAAAACCAAGGTATACTTCGCGGCTCGATTCCGCCCGGGTGGCGAAATTGGCAGACGCACTACCTTGAGGTGGTAGCGGGTAACTCCATGCAGGTTCGAGTCCTGTCCCGGGCACTCCGACACCGCGGCTTTGATGGCCGCGGTGTTTTTTTTGGCTTCCCCGCGCAAGCATTGCAGCGTTTGCAATCATCCCAGAAGGCCCACCCAGGCGGACGTCGGCTGCCCTTCCCCGTCGATCAGGGCAAAATCCCCTTTGTAATCCCAGTTGGCCCACCCGATCCCATGCTCAGCCATGACGGAGCGGAAGTCGCGATACCACTCGATGCGCAACGGCGCGGGCGTTTTGTGGATGACGCCAAACTCCCCGCAATAGAGCCCCAGCCCGGTGCGTGCGGCGACGGCCAACGGCTTGGCGATGGCCTGGCGCATCTGTTCGATCCCGTACGGCTCATTATCCTTCGCCAGTTCCGCGCGCAGGGCGTCGGGCAGATTGTCCCAATCCGCCGGTGGAATCGGCCGGCCGGGATACTGGATCGGCCCGCGGTATTGCCCCACACGCTTCGACCAGGGGGCCTGGTAATGCGTGATCAGCATGGGATTGTAAAAGTGAAACGTCAGCAGCAGCCGTGGATCATCCGGCACGTCCAATTCATCGAACGTCGCACATTGATTCCACTTGTTCGACCCCAGCACCAGGGTGCGGTCGGGCTCCAGCGCCCGCAGCGCCTGATACGGATGCCGATACACCCGATTCCAGTCGGCCGAATCGGGGGCGACCGGCTCGTTCATCAGCTCATACGCAACCTGGTCCGTACGGCGCGCTTTCAACTCGCTCGACAAGTCCTGCCACAGCCATGCAAAGCGCTCCGCTTCGATCGGCTGCGTGAACAGCGCGGGCGTCTTCTGCTGAAAATGGTGCGACCGAAGGATGTGCAGATCAACGATCGCACGCAGCCCGGCGGCTTCGCACCAATCGAGGGCCGCATTGAGCAAATCAAACGCTTCCCGATGACGCTCCTGCCGCCCCACTTCGCCGGCTTCCCAAAGCTGGGATTCATCCACCGGAATGCGAAGATGATCAAGCCCGGCATCGCGAAGGCGGCACACGTCATCCCGCGTGAAATAGTTGCGTCGATCCTCCCCCCGCGCCTGGGATTGGCTCAGCCAATGCGAAATATTCGTGCCCCGTTGAACCTTGAATGCCATGAAATCGTCTCCCGAAATCCTTAGGCCGAATCCTTGAGCACGCCCGACCGTGCGCGGCGATGCTCAAGGATTCAACCTCTTTCGATGCAACTCGCGGCCGCTTAGCGATTGTGGCGCGGCAGGACCACGTCGATCCAATCGCCGTCGCCGTCGCGAAGGAGCGGCGGATCTTGCTGAGCTTGGCGGCCGTCCACCTGATTGATAACGCCACCCTCGCTGGGTTGGGCGGCGCCCGATGCGGCATTGGCCGTTGAGGATGTGTTCAACGGCTGCGCGGAAAAGGCCATGAGCTTGCTCGCACTCGGCGTAAACGGATTGGCGATCGCTTCGAGCGAATAGACCGACGAGCCGTACATGTCGAGCGTCACGGTTCCATTCACCGGGGTGACGGAGCTGATGACTTTCTCGTGATCGACCGCGTTGGTGCGAATCCACGACATCGCCTTGTTCGGCAGCCCGGTAACCGTGAGGGAGGTGTGGAAGCCATCCGCGTTGGTATCAACGATGTCGAGCTTGAAATCGCCGTTGGCATTTTTCCAGGCCACCGGCAGTACGGTCCGCATGGCCGGGTCGCTGCCGATGTCGCCTGATGCTGTGGCGGCCACGCGCTGGTCCTGGGTCTCCAGATCGTCGGTAAATTGCTTGACGACGTAGAAAACGTCATAGGGATTCTGGCTGGCGTCGATGGTCGGGTAATCGTTCTGCAATTCCCAATAGAACGCCGAACTGGCGTTGGCCCAAGCGTAAGACTTGTAGTACAGCTTCGCATACTGCAGCGCGTTGGCCCAGCCGATTTGGCTGTTGTCCTGGTAGTTGGCATCGAAGCCTAATTCGGTCACGTACACCTGCTGACCGTGCTGAGCCGCCAGGGTGGCGAACTCATTCCAGACGGAATAGTCGTCGTG
>JBQCCH010000145.1:0-2399 GCA_051962375.1 Tepidisphaeraceae bacterium | reverse complement strand
TGCTGGTTCTGGGTGGCGTCGCTGATGCTCACGCGCGTGGTGCCGTCGGCGGCGGTGGTAGACTGCGTGCTCCAGACCGTGAAATAGTCCGCCAACCCGTGCGACAGGTAATAGTCATCGGCCGAGGAACTGGTGGCGTTGGGGTCGCCGTACATCAGTTCGCGGGTCATGCCATTGAGCAGCAGCATTTCGCCGACGGATTCGAAGTTTGAATTCTTCGCGTTGTAGGGCGTGCTCATGGCGGCATACGTGGACGTTTCAGCGCCGCCGTTCGGGCTGAGCGTGTCGTCGGCGTCGCGCCAGTCGACGATCGCGCCGGCGATGTCGTCCGTCATGCCCGGCACGGCGGCGAGTGAATCGGCGGTGACGGTGTTGAGATTGATCTTGGACGATTCATCCATCAGGCCGAAGGTCGATTGCGTGTCATCGCCGTAATTCGGGCGGACGATCCAGAAATAGCCGGTGCCGACCGGCACGGCGGCAAAATCCTGGTCGGTAAGCTGATTGAGCGTGGTGCGGTAATCGGTGACGAGCGATAACGCATACCGCTCCGCCCCGCGTTCGATCGCGTCGGCCTGCTGCGACGCCAGGTCGTTCGCCGACGCCTGGGCCTGCGTGCGCGCCTGCCGATTGAGCGTGAGCACCAGGGCGGTGATCGCAAAGAGGATCACCATGGCGATGATCAGCACCGTGCCGCGTTGTCGGGGGTTGGGCGTCATTGCGTCCCCCCGCTGGAAGCCGCGGCGGCGGCGTTGGCCAGGTCGGTCGCGGAGACGCCGCACGGGAGCGCGATCATGCGGGAAGCCTTGTACGTGGTGGGCGTCCCGGGCCGGGAGGTGTCTTGCACTTCGATCGTGATGTCCACCGCGAGCGGCAAGGCCGTCGTCGTCGTGGAGTCCCACGAATCGGTCCAGTTGGAGCCGTCGTAATATTGAATCGTCAGCGACGTGACGTTCTTGGCCAGCACTTCTTCGGTCAACGTTTCGCCATTGGGATCGAGCAGATTGGTGTTGACTTCGCGGACGAGTTGCGAGGTCGTGCCGTCGGAGCTGAGCATGATCTGCACATGCCGCATGCCCTCGGCAAACGGGCTGTCGGGCTTATCGAAGCTATGGCCGTTGCAATAAAAATCGAGTTCCGCCGAGGTCGACGCACCGCCTGGCGCATAGCCCATGAAGGGCCCGAAGAACGGCCCGCTGGAGGAGCCGACCGATGCCGAAGCATTCGGCGGTTCCACCGATTTGAGATTCTGCTCGATGAGGTCCAGCGCGATCGACGCCTGCCGCGGCCCGCCGGTTTGCGCCTGGGCGGTTTCCCGGGCGTGAAATGCCGAATACAGCGCCGAATAGAGCGCGAACGTCAGCACGGCGACGATTGCCGTCGAGAGCATCAGTTCCAGGAGCGTCAGGCCGCGCCGATTCATTGGGTGGCCCCCGTCGTGCTGGTGGCCGAGGGGACATAGAACATCGACGACAGCGATACGGACTGATCCTGCCCCTGGGCTTTCCAGGCAACGGTGACTGTGAATTCAGTCATCCCGTAATCCCGGAAGGTGGTGGTGCTGGTCCAGGTGTAGCCGGGATAATCCGCGCCGAAATCGCCCGAGCCATTGAGCGAGCCGGGGTCGGTGGACGTGACCGACAGTTCGGTGAGCTTGTGCCGGGCGAGTTCGGTCGCCTCGGTCATGTGCCGGGCGCGCGACGCGCCTTGCATGGCCACCGTCACGCCTCGCATGGCCACCGGCAATACGACGCCGACCAGCACGAGCGTCGCCAGCGCTTCGATGAGCGTGAACGCACGACGCCTTGGAGAATGTGCCAGCCGCGAGGTCATTACGGAGTCGTCACCTTGGCGAAGGGTTCGGCCGGGTTGGTCGCGGCAACCTGGACGGATTCGCCCGAAGGCCCGGTCAATTGCACGACCGCCGGCGTGGTGCGCGCGTCGGGGTAGAACATCAATGCCCCATCGGGCGCCCCGCCGCTGACGAGCTTGATCGTGTAAAGCGGCGGCAACGTCGACGGCTGGCCCAGTTCGCCGTCCACAGGCTTTGGGGTGTCGCCCGTGACGACGTTCACCACATAGGTGTTCGCCTGCGAATCGATCGTGATCGAATACGGCGTCGCCTTGGCAACCGCCTCGGCGCGGGCGTAACCCGTGGCGGCCAGGAAGTTGTCCGACGCGTTTCGCAGTTTCTGCCCTTCGCCCCAATTCCGCAGCGACGGCGCCGCCATCGCCAGCGTGATGCTGATGATCACCAGCACCAGCACCATCTCGATGAGCGTGAATGCGAAATTGGGACGACATCGTTTCATACGCAAGAAGGCTCGTGTCGACGGTCGGCACTTTTAGCCGTCACCGGCTCGTACCCACACACCCATCGACCCATCGCATTCGCCGGT
>JBQCCH010000144.1:0-11454 GCA_051962375.1 Tepidisphaeraceae bacterium | reverse complement strand
GAACACAACCGCGGCAAAGCGGCCGCCTTGCAGGAAGGATTCGCCGTAGCGCGGCGCCTGGGCTACACCCACGCCCTCACCCTCGACACCGACGGCCAGCACGCGATCGAAGACGCCGCCACACTCCTTCGCCAGGCCCGCGCCGAGCCGGCCGCGTTCATCATCGGCCATCGTCCGATCGCCGCGCACGATTATCCGCCCCTGAGCCGCCTGGGCCGGCGTTTTTCCAACCTGCTGGTCCGGTTCGAAAGCGGCTTGATCGTCGGCGACAGCCAATCCGGGCTGCGCGTCTATCCGCTGGCGCCGCACGAACGCCTGCGAGCGGGCGCAAATCGCTACGGCTTCGAAACTGAAATCCTCACCCGCGCCGCCTGGGCCGGCGTGCCCGTGCGCGAAACACCGATCCGATGCATCTACCAAACCGATGGCCGTCGTGTTTCGCACTTTCATCCGGTGAAAGACTCGCTCCGAGCGTTGCGAATGCACGCGTTGCTTCTGACGCTGGCGCTCAAACCCGCTTGGCCGACCTCGCTGGAGGCGACCACCGGCACGATCGTCCAACGCGCGATTCGCTGGATGAATCCGACCAAGATGTGGCGCGACATTCGCGCCGGCCGCGGCGACGGCCGATTCCCGGGATCGGTGGCGGTCGGCATGTTTATGGCGGTCGCGCCCCTGTACGGCATCAAGACGGTGGTCTGCCTGATCATGGCAAAGGCGTTGCGATTACAGCCGCTGGTCGTGCTGGCGGTCTCCAGCCTCAACACGCCGCCGACCGGCCCGTTCCTGGCGGCGGCGTCGATCGGCACGGGGTTCTGGTGCCTGCATCGCCGTTTGCCCGCGATGGGCGAATTCAATCCCTTCCGCGATGGCTGGGCCGCCACGTTTCGCGCGGTCGCCCTGGAGTGGGTGATCGGCAGCATCTTGGTCGGCTCGGTGTTGGCCGCCCTTGCTTACGTCTTGGCGAAATTCTCCCTCCGCTGGGCCAAGCCGTCACAATCGCCCGGCTGAACCCTTCGCCGGCGGCCGACGCGCAAATTCGGCGCATTCCGAACAAACCGCCCACCTTCACAGCCGCCCGGGTCGCGCGCCCGGCAAGTTTTTCACTTCTTTTTAGTCGTTCCGGCAATTTCATCGTACGTTAGCAGCACTTTTGATCGGCCGTCCCCGGTCGACACACTCGTCTCTTGATCGAATCACGTTGGATTTGTCCCCATGAAGCATCCGAAACACGCTGCCCGTCTCAAAAAATCGTTTGGTTGGGAATCGATGGAAACGCGCAGCTATCTCGCGGCGCACATCGTCGGGAGCAACACCGTCTATTCGACCATCCAGGCCGCCGTCGACGCCGCCGCCCCGGGTGCGACGATCAACGTCGATGCCGGCACCTATGCCGAGACGGTCAGCATCTACAAGACCCTGACGCTCCGAGGCGCCAACGCCGGCACCGACGCGCGCGGCGCCCGCAAGGCCGAATCGATCATTTACAATCAGCCGACCGACATCAAGATTTACGCCAATGACGTCACCATCGACGGCTTCGTCATCCAGGGGTACAAGAGCGCCATCGGCGCCGGCATGGGTGCGGGCATCATCATGGAGCCCAGCATCCATGGCACGCACGTCGTCAACAACATCATCCAGAACAACGTCACCGGCCTGTACCTGTCCAACAACAGCGACACCGATGCCGCCGTCATTCAGCACAACTATTTCTACAATAACTACGAAACCAACTCCGACTGGACCTACGGCTGGAACGGCAGCCGCCAGATCTACACCGACGGCGAAGTGAGCGGCGGCCTGCTCACCAACGTGCTCATCGACGGCAACCTCTTCAAGAAAGACGCCAACAGCACCGGCGAGGGGATGATCGCCCTGGCCGCCCAAGGGCCCGGCAAGCAGTTCAACATCACCATCTCCAACAACACCTTCACCTCCAACTACACCTCCTCCAAGGCGATCATCGTCTTCAACACGACGAACCTCTCCTTCGTCGGCAATGACGTCTCCGGCCAGAACGACTCATCGAGCGGCCCCGTCCGGTTTGAAGGCGGCGCCAACAACGTCGTCATCGCCTACAACAACATCCACGACAACTACGGCCCCGCCGTCGCGGTCGACAACGCCGGCACCCCCTACGACAGTTCCGGCTTCACGATCCAATACAACAACTTCACCAACAACGGCACCCGCGCCAACAACATCGGCGTCATCACCAACTCCAGCGAAGGGTACAACGGCCCCACCTACGCCCAGAACAACTGGTGGGGCGCGTCCACCGGTCCCAGCGGCCTGGGCACCGGCAAGGGAGAAGCCGTCTGGGGCAACGGCAATACCGGCCACTACACCACCCCCACCGGAAAAACCGGCGGCACCGTCTATTTCTCCCCGTGGGCGACCGCCAAAATCGACACCACCAAGATTCCCGTCCCCGCCGCCGCCGCCAATCTCACGGCCGTCGGCACGTCGACGACGAGCATCGCCCTCTCCTGGACTGCCGCCTACAGCACCGCCACCAGCCAAGTCATCCAGCGCTCGACCGACGGCGTGAATTTCACCACTCTCGCCACCGTTTCGCCGCTGGTGAACACCTTCACCGACACCGCGGTGACGAACTCGCAGAAATTCTACTATCGCGTCGTCGCCGCCAATGCGACCGGCAATGCCACCCCCAGCAACATCGCCGGCAGCGGCCCTGCCGTGTATCAGCCGCCTGTCGCGCCCACGGGCCTGAGCGTTTCGGGCACCACGAGCAACACTGTCACCCTGGTTTGGACGCCCCCGAGCAACCTCTTCGGCGTCACCGGATACACCGTCTATCGCAACGGCGTCGCGATCGGCACGAGCACCAGCCCCACCTTCACCGACGTGGGCCTGCCCTCCAGCAGCACCTATTCCTACGCCGTCGCCACCAATGACAACACGGGCGCAACCTCGTCCAAATCGCCGGCCGTCAACGCGACCACGCAAGCGGCGCAGTTCGGCGACCCGAGCTTTGAAGCCAGCAACATCTCCACTTACGCCTACAGCCCCGCGAACCCGTACTGGGTCTTCAATGCCCAAAGCGGCATCGAAGCCAACGGCAGCGCGTGGGGCGCCGTCAATGCGCCCAACGGCACACAGGCCGCCTTCATTCAGGGCACCGGGACGATCTCCCAGACGCTCAATATCGGCGTGACCGGCAGCTACAACGTCTCGTTCTCCGCCGCCCGCCGCGCGAACTTCGGCATTGACCCGATCGCCTTCAGCGTCGACGGCCAAGTCGTCGGCACGATCACGCCCGGCTCCAACAATTTTACCAGCTACACCACCAGCAACTTCAACCTGACGGCCGGCAACCACACGTTCAGCTTTGCCGGCACCAACGGCACCGGTGACAACGACAGCTTCATCGACAGCGTCAGCCTGAAGTTCGTCGCTTCGACGCTGCCCCCGGCGGCGCCGACCAATCTCGCCGCGACCACCGCGTCGAAATCGCAGATCAATCTCTCGTGGCTCACCACGGGCATCACGCCGAGCTCGTTCACGCTGTTGCGCTCGACAGACAACGTCAACTTCACTCCCGTGACCACGGCCATCGCCGGCACAGCCACCAGCTACGCCGACACCACCGGCCTGACCGCCGGCACGACGTACTACTATCAA
Organism: Tepidisphaeraceae bacterium; assembly: GCA_051962375.1. Taxonomy (GTDB): domain Bacteria; phylum Planctomycetota; class Phycisphaerae; order Tepidisphaerales; family Tepidisphaeraceae; genus RYN-431. Next base: position 7,806 of record JBQCCH010000144.1, on the reverse strand, counting down.
CTGATCGCCGTCAACGCGAACGGCGCCTCGGGCGCTTCGAACACCGCTTCCGCCAAGACCCTGGCGGCCGCCGCGACCGTCACCCCGCTGAGCGCTCTCACCTGGACCAGCGCCACCGCCGGCTGGAAGACGCCTCAGAACAACGCCAGCGTCGCCGGCAACACGATCACGCTCAAAGGCAAGACCTACGCGTCGGGCGTCGGCACGCATGCGGCCAGCACCATCACCTATAACCTTGGCGGCGCGTACACACTGTTCCAGTCCGACATCGGCATTGACGACGAAGTCGCCAGCACCAAGACGGCGGCCGTCGATTTCCAGGTTTTCGGTGACGGCGTGCTGCTGTTTGACAGCGGCGTGTTGAATCGCACCAGCCCCACGATGAGCGTGAATGTCTCCGTCGCCGGGGTGCAGACGCTGAAGCTGGTGGCCACCAACGGCATCGCCAACGACATCGACAACGACCACGCCGACTGGGCCGGCGCTCAACTGCTGGCCAACCCGACCGCCCCGGCGGCGCCGACCTCGGTTGCCGCGAACGGCCTGTCGACCAGCTCGATCCAGGTCACCTGGGCCGCCACCGGCACCGACCTGAGCGGCTTCACGATCGACCGCTCGACCGACGGAACCAACTGGACCCCCGCCGGCACCGTGGCCGCCTCGACGCTTTCCTTCACCGACACCGGGCTGGCCGCCAACACCAGCTACTCGTACCGCGTTCGTGCCACCAACTCGGCCGGCGATTCGCCGAACTCCGCCGTCGCGACGGGCAAGACCCTCTCCGCCACCGCCACGGCAACGAGCCTCAGCTCAATCGCCTGGACCAGCGCCACCGCCGGCTGGGGCACCACGCAGCTCAACGCCTCCATCAAGGGCAACGCCCTCACGCTCCGCGGCCAAACCTATGCCACCGGCATCGGCACGCATGCGAGCAGCACCATCACCTATAACCTCGCCGGCAAGTACACCAATTTCCTCTCCGACATCGGCGTCGATGACGAAGTGAACGGCGTCGGCACGGGAACGGTGATCTTCCAGGTCATCGGCGATGGCAAAGTGCTTTACGATTCCGGCGCCGTCACCAACGCCAGCCCGATCCAAAGCCTGAACGTCAACGTGACCGGCGTGCAAACGCTGACATTGATCGCGACGACCCCGGATGGCAACATTGATTTCGCCCATGCCGATTGGGCGGGTGCCACTCTGCTGTCGTAACTCTCAATAACCCCAAACCACTGAGCCGCGACGTCATGCTTCAGGCAAGGCGTCGCGGCTTTTGTTTGCCAGCAGCATCACGGGCCACTGCACCAGCAGCGTCGCGAGGACGCAGCTGATCACCCCGACATTCACCAGCCAGCCCAGCGACTTGATCGCCGGCACACTCGTGATGATCAGCGAACCGAACCCGATCACCGTCGATCCGCCGCAAATCAACAGCCCGGACAGCGCCGGCGTAAAGTGGTGACGCATGTCTCCCCGATCGCGCGAATCGCGCCACGCGTGCACCGCAAAAATGCCGTAGTCCAGGTTGATCCCCAGAAGCAACGGCGCCATCACCGTGTGCAGCAGATTCAGCTTCACTCCCGCGAGACAGAAACAGGCGATCACCACAATCAGGCTCACGCCGATCGGCAACAGCGCGAATGCAGCCAGTGCGAACGAGCGGAAATGCAGCAGCAGGTAGCCGGCGATGCAGATCAGGGCGACGGCCACAAACCGCGGCAGATCACGATGCACGGCCACTTCCAGATCGTGGCCGATGACCACCGTGCCGGTCACCGTCGCGCCCGCGACGCCGTTCAGTGCCCCGCGAACGGCCGCCAGGGCGGCTTCGCGCTCATCCCGAGTATCCAGCGGCGTGCGCGAGACGATCAGCGTGACCGCCTCGGTGGCCGGCGTGGTTGAGGCATTCCGCGGGAGCAGCAGTTGGCTCAGCTCCGGATAGCGGGTCAACGTTTCAATGCCCGGCGGCGTGCCAGGTTGAATCAACTGCTGAAGCAGCGCCACATATCGATCGTAAGCCCCCGGCGCAAAATCACTGTCCGCCAGCGCCCAGCGAAAATCGCTCATCACTTCCGCCGCGCGGTCCGCCGGCATCACCGACTTGCGTAGATTGACTGTCGACGGATCGGGCAGCAGCGCGTCGAGTCCGAACGTGCCGGTGATCCCCGCCTGCCCGACGGCCGCCGTCTGCAGGCGGTCATGCACCTGATGCGCAAGCGACACCAGCTTCTCCGGCGTCGCCGCCTCCAGGTGCACGAGGATCGAACCCGCAGCCGTCTGCATGCGGCTGGCGATCCGGCGCTGCGCCTCCAGCGGCGGGCTCGGGCGCGGGTGCAGGATCATAGGATCCGACTCCATCTCAATGTGCACGCCATGCAGCAATGTCGCCCCGACCAATGCCGCCAGCGTTACCCCCGAACCGATCGTCAATAACCGCGCATGACGCGACAGCCAATCGAAAATGCCGCCTTCGGCATGAAATCGCCCCGTGAACGGCGACACATCCCCCCGATTAAAGATCGCCAGCATGGCCGGCAGCACCAGCAGCGTGCTGAGCCATGCGCCGATCAGGCACAGCGTCCCCAGGATCGAAAAATCACGCAGCACCCGCACCGGCGAAATGCCTACCGCGGCGAAGCCGATCACCGATGTCATCCAGGCCGCCAGCGAGGGGAGCAGGAGTTCGTGTGACGTTTCCAGGATCGCCGCTTCGCTCGTCGGCGATTTGCGCCGTTGATCCTGATAATGCGTGATGAAATGCGTCGTGTAATCTAGCCCGATCGCCCCCAGCGTGCCCCCCACGACCGCAGCCAGCGGCGTGATCGTGTGCCAGAGCAACGCATACGCGCCGAACCCCCAGATCATCCCCGCCGCCACCGGCAAAAACGCAAACGTGAACAGCCGCGCCGGCCGCCTGCACGCGAGCGCGAACAGGATCACCAGCCCCAGTACCGTCGAGACGATGTCCTGGTACGAATCCCCCTGGATCATGTTCGCACTGTGGGCCGACATCGCATAAGCGCCGGCCACGTCCACGCGCAGGTGATCGGTATTCGCCGCCGCAATCAGTCGATCGAATGCCTGCGTCACCTGCCGGGCAAAAACAAAGTCCCCCGCCGACTTCTGCCCGCCGATGCGGATGAGCAAGCTGCGGTGATCCGGCGAAAAAAACGGCCCGCCGCCCGCCTCCGCCCCGGACGCGCCCGGCATGGCCATCCGGTGGATTCGATCCATCAGAAATTCATGAAGCCCCAGCGGATCACGCGCCAGCGTCTTCGCCAACGCCCCCGCCGCCGGGCCCGGCGCTGCGAGCAACTGCGCATCCAGCCTCAATCGCTTCTGCATCCCCGTTTTCGTCAGCCGGTGCAATGCTTCGCCGAGCTGTGCATCATCGAGATAATACAACCCGTTTGGAACGACCACTTGCTCAACGAAAGCGCGCGTGCTCGGATCCGGCTCATAGCGGGCAGGCATCAAAATCTGCTTCGCCTGCGGGTCATTGGTCGTGGCGGACCTGAGCCGCTCGGCGAATGCGATCAGTTTGGCTTCGCCATCGCCGGTTGCGCCGTCCGGCAGCGATGCCAGCACCAACGCTTCATTGACCACGGGAAAGTCGTTCAGCACTTTCGACATCGCCGCGACGCCCGGATCGCGCGGATCGAGCAACCCTGCCAGCGACGTCTCCGGCTTCAGCCGAAAAATCAGCAGCAACGCCAGCGCGGTCACCACCAGCGCCACCGCCAGGGCCGATCGCGGTCGGTGAATCGGCCAGGCTAAGACGCGCCTCATTGAAGACGCTCCGCCCGAGCCGGGTGCGTAAACGCCGTCGCCGGAGCGGCATCCACCTGAATGTCGCTCAGATCAATCCGCACCGTGCCGCTTGCGGATTCCGCCGTGATCACCATCGGCCAAACGGTGGGCCCCGCAACTTGGTAGGAAGTCATGCTGAGTGTGAGTTCTTTCTGCCCTGCCCGATTCTTCAGGACGTACTGCCGTGGCGTCAGCGTTTTGCGGTCGATTCGACACACCACAACCCCTCCATTTTCCGCCGGCCTTTGCACAACGATCTGCCCGCCATCAGCTTCTGCCGAAGCGGCGGGGTCGTCGATTTGTCCGGAAAGCAGCAGCAACCCCTGCCGCAGCGCCTTGGCCGTCTGCGCGGAGGTCATTTTCAATTGATCAGCATGGTCATCCTGTCGCGCCAGGAAAAGCCACGCCTCATCGCGCGTCACGGTCAGATCCAGCACCGCCTGGCCAAACTTCCACGCACGCACCCGCGCCTGGTCCGGCGGCGCGAACACGAACGCCGCGTCCAAAATCACCGATTGCCCGTTCGGCGACGTCAGCGTAATCCGCCCCTGCCCGCTGATGTCATGCACCGTGGCAGCACGCGATCGCATCAATTGCAGCGACTCGCCCGCGGGCTTCTGCGGATAAGCGGGGATTGCTTCCGGCGCCTGGCAGCCGGCGATCGCGGCCATAAGGATCGTGCCGCATAGCGCTCGGTGAATCATGATGCCTCCAACTGCTGCCGCAGCACTTTTCCGGTGGCCGATCGTGGCAATGCGTCCCAAAACTCAATCTGCCGCGGTACCTTGAACGGCGCTAGGCGCGCCCGGGCGAATTGGCGGATCGATTCAACCGACGGCGCCGACTCGTGATCCTCCGGCACCACGATCGCCCGCAGCCGGCGGATCGTTTCGCTCTGCCGCATCGAAATCACCACGCATTCCCGCACGCCGGGATGCTGGCACAACACGTCTTCCACCTCCAGCGGGTTCACCTTCCTCGCGCCGATATCGATCAGCAACCGGCTTCGTCCCGTGATGATCAGCCGCCCCGCCGCGTCCAGGTGTCCCAAATCGCCGGTGGGAAAAAAACCATCGCTGAGCGTCGCCGATTCGCCGAAGTATCCGTCGAACATCGACGCCGCCCGGACCGCGATCTCACCCTGTACGGTGTCACCCTGTGCGCTCTCACCTTGGGCGCTCTCACCCTCTACGGTCTCCGCGCCATCCTCCGCCGGCTGAATGCGGATCGACACATTCTCCATCGCCCGCCCCACGCTCTGCGGCACGAAATCCGGCTCATCCGGATCGTTGAACGTCACCGAACCAATTTCCGTCATGCCATACACCTGCCCCACTCGGCGATGATACCGACAGGTGAATCGCTCGTTGATCGCCGGGCTCAGCGGGCCGCCCGCCGAGTAAACCCGCCGCAGCGCCGCCAGACGGTCCGGCGCGTCGGCCAGCGTCGTCAACATCTCGATCATCGCCGGCACCGCGGGCAGAACGGTGATCTCGCTCCCCAGCACGCGCCCCACCGCGCTCAGATCAAAACCCTCGCACACATGCACCCCGCAGCCGGCCCGCAGCGGCGCCAGCAGACCGTGTTCGATCCCGTACGAATGCGTCAGCGGCACGCACGCCAACACGCGATCCGCCGAAACGAACCCAATGGCATTCACCATCGCACGCGCCACCGCATCCAACGACTGCCGGCTGCGCTGAACAATCTTCGGCAACCCGGTGGTGCCTGAACTGCTCAGCAACAGATACCCGCCCGGTTTGATCGCATGTGCCGACGCATCGCCCGTCAGGCTCAGCGCGCTTTCGATCGCCCAATGTCGCGGCGCTGGCGCGAGGGGCCGCGCTCCAACCACTGCCGCCGCACGCACGCGCTCGGCAAGCACAGCGGCTTCGGCTTCGGTGGATTGCGGGCTGATCGGATAAACGCCGTGCCCCTGCGCGATCAGCGCCAGAAACCAGACCGCGAACTCGATCCGGTTCCCACACCGCAGCATGACGACATCGCCCGCGCTGATGTCGCGCTTCAGAAATGATCGAACAGACCCGACCGCCGCGATCAATTCGCCGTACGAAAGCCGCTTCCCCGTTTTCGTATCGTGATAGGCCAATCGCGCCGGATCGGCGGCGGCGACTTCGGTGATGCGCTCCAGCAATGCAAACCGCTCGCTCACGGGCTTACCACTTTCTCCATCAGCGGCAGATCCACCGGCGCTTCGCCCAGCAAGCTGAACCGCGCGCGGCGCGGCACGAGCGGCACATACTGCTGCAGGAAAACGCACAACTCAAACAGCCGCATCCGCCAACGCAGCGCCCATGGCGGCCGCGGAAATACCGAGCCGGCCAGGGTCGAGATGATCGCCCCATGCACGTTGTGCGGCCCCTGCCCGTGCATGAAGAGTTCGCGGAACGAATGCTTGTAATATTTCCGAATCAATCGCCAGAACACCGACGTGCTGCCCGTGACGAACCGAATGTAGTCCCGCTGCACGTCGGCCGCGCTGCGGCGGTTTTGCAGCAGGTCGATCACCAGCTGCGCCGCATGATTCCCGCCCACCATCGCCAGCGTCACGCCGGTGGAGAAGATCGGATCCAGGAAACATCCCGCATCTCCCACGAGAAAATATCCCGGGCCCGCGACGGGCGAACACGTATAGCTGAAGTCGGCCAAGACGCGATTGGTCGGCTCGCCGACGGCGTTTCGCATCCGGTGCCGCACCACCGGGCAGCGTGCGATCGCCCACTGCAACAACCGGTCGGCCGGCACGTCCAGTTGGCGAGTAAAGCCCGGCCGCGTCACAAAGCCGACGCTCGTGCGGCGCTCATCCAGACCGATGAGCCAAAACCACCCCTCATCGCACATCACGATGGCCGGATCGCCGCTGGCGGTTCCCGGCGGGCGCTCGACACCCTCAAAATGCTGGAAATAGGCGACCTTCTGCAATTCAGGATCATTAAAATTTCGCCGTCGCTTGAGGTGTCGCCCCACCACCGTGCCGTGTCCGGAAGCGTCGATCAGCCATTTCGCCGAATAAACCCGATCACGTGCCGCGACCTCCACCCGCCCCGCTTCCAGCTTGCGGATGGCCGTCACCGGCGCGTTTTCAAACACCGTCGCGCCCCGGTCGTCGGCCGCATCGATCAGCATTTTGTCGAAGCCGGAGCGCTCGATATTGAACACGACGTCGCCCGGCAGATACCCATCCGCGAAGCGAAACTGCATCGACTTGAAATCGTTCCCCATCGCGAATTCAGCGCCATATTTCGGCACGTGAGGCAATTGACGGACCGCCGCCTCCAGCCCCAGTTCGCGGATCATCGCCATGTTGCGCGGCAGGATGGATTCGCCGATGTGAAAGCGCGGATGCTCGTCTTTTTCAAAGATCGCGACCTTGAACCCCGCTTTGCCCAGCACCATGCCGGCCGTCGCTCCGCCGGGGCCGCCGCCGATCACGATCACGTCGTAGTCTGTCGTCTGCGCGTCATCCATGCGTCGATCCATCATTCCACAACGCCCTCGATCTCGACCAGCAGATCGCGTCGACACAAGTCGGCACGAACCCATTCCACCTCGGTCGATGCCGCGAAGCTCTCCCGCGCGTACGCGTGCATGACCTCCTGGGTCGCCGGATCGGGCACATAAACGCGGACGGTTGCCAGCGCATGCAACGGATCCTTGGGCGCGCCGCTCCACCCGCTGGCGATCACCGTACGGAGGTTGTCCAGCGTCAGCGCCCACTGCCGGCCCAGATCATTTTCAAACTCGGTGCGTTCGCCGCGGATGGCGGCCGTTCCTGCGATGAACAACGCCGGCCGCGGCGCTTGCACCCGAGTCGCGCGCGCGAAGCACGGCGGAACCGGGCCGTAGGTTTTTGAATACCGCAGGGCCGGCGTCTGCAGCGGGTTCTCGATCGCCACGCCCGATTCCGCCATCGCCAATGCGTAAATCGCCAGTTCAGCGCCGTCATGCCCCACGCCCGATGCCACAGGAACG
>JBQCCH010000143.1:0-5708 GCA_051962375.1 Tepidisphaeraceae bacterium | reverse complement strand
ATGAGCAAGGCGGCCGTGCCGAACCAGAGGTAGTCGCGGGCGTAAATTTCGTGAAGGGTGCTGCCGACGCCTCGGGCGCGATCCCACCAGAAAAAGATCCCAAAATGGGCGGCCGCATAGAAAAAGGCGTATAGACCGAGATTCCGGCGCACATGCACCAGGGCATTCCAGCCGGTGAGTTGCTTGACGGGCGAGATCGCGAGCGACAGCAGCAGGAAAATGAGGGCGAGCAAGCCGGTGGTGCGGATGGCGAAGTTGACCGGGTTCGCGCCGAGTTGGCCGTGCCACGCATCCCAGGCCAGAAGCGCAGCGGGAACAGCGCCGTTGAGGATGACCAGAAATTTGCCGAAGCGGGCGTTATTCATCTGCGGATGCCCATTAAAAGTTGCGGCGAAGGTCCATGCCCGCGTAGAGCGCGGCGACCTGCTCGGCGTAGCCATTGAACATCAACGTCGGTCGGCGGCCGGATTCACCGATGCGTTGCTCGGTCGCCTGGCTCCAGCGGGGATGGTCCACATTCGGATTGACGTTGGCAAAAAAACCGTATTCATTCGGCGCGGTGAGGTTCCAGGTGGAGGGAGGCATCGTCTCGGTCAGCGTGATTTTGACGATCGATTTGATCCCTTTAAAGCCATATTTCCAGGGCACGACCAAGCGAACCGGCGCGCCGTCCTGGGCCGGCAGCTCGCGGCCGTAGATGCCGGTGGCGAGGAGGGTGAGCGGGTGCATCGCTTCATCCATTCGCAACCCTTCCACATACGGCCAATCGAGCACGCCGGGCCGCTGATTGGGGAAACGGCTGGGGTCCATCAACGTTTGAAAGGCGACGTACCGCGCGTGGCTTGTCGGCTCGACGGCGTCCAGCAGTTTTGACAGGCTGAAGCCGTCCCACGGGATCACCATCGACCAGGCCTCCACACAGCGCATCCGGTACACCCGCTCCTGCGGCGGGCTGAGGCGGAGGAGGTCGTCGATGTCGAAGGTTCGGGGCTTACGGACGAGTCCGCCGACCTCGATCGTCCAGGGCCGGGTCACGAAACCGGCGGCTGCGCTGGCGACGGCCTCCTTGTCGGTGCTGAATTCGTAGAAGTTGTTGTAATTGGTGATGTCTTTGTACGACGTCATCGGCTCGTCGACCCGGAACCCCGAATCGGCCGCCGGTTGGCTGGCGGCGCCGGGCGTGAGGCCGGCCAAGGCTTTGGTGCGAAGCGTTGAGTCGCCGGTGCGATTCAGTTGCTTGTAAATGATCCCCGTGGCCGCCACCGATGCGATCGCCACGCCGGCTCGCAGAAAATCGCGGCGATTCAGGTAAGTGGTTTCCGGGGTGATTTCCCGGTTCAGTTGTCGATCGGCGTCGGTCATGGCGCGTCTCCTGCGTTCAGGATAACGCTACGAGCGCCGATTGCGTTCAGATTGTGGACAGCAATTTTGCGGGGGCAGGTCCGGTATTTGTCATTTTGCGATCGATCCTTAAAGTAGCGGCACTTATGCAGGTGATGAATGTCTTGGCGGATTTGGCGTCGGACCCGCGTTCCGGATGGGCGGCGGTGGTGCTGATGTTGGCGATCGGGTTCGTGTTCGCGATCGGCGCGGTGACGGCGTCGATCACCATCGGCCCGAGCCGCACCGGTCCCGGCAAATCGACCCCGTACGAAAGCGGCATGACGCCCGTGGGCGACACGCGCCGCCGATTCAACGTGCGGTTTTACATCGTCGCCATGATCTACCTGGTGTTCGACGTGGGCATCGTGTTCTTATTCCCCTGGACGAGCCTGTTCGCCCCTTACGTGCAGGCGGACCCGCATCACAGCGGCGTGCTGCTGATGCAGATGGTCGTCTTTGTGGCGATTCTGATGGTGGCCTACGCCTACGCATGGCGCAAAGACGTCTTCAAGTGGGACTGACCCCGGTTCGGCCTGGCCGCCCCTTTGCGGGGCGATGCCGATCTTTTTTTTCAATGCCGGTCCGGTTCGGTGGTATCACCTGAGACATGACCCCGGCGTTTGTTGATCCCGCCCCCCAACCTTGCGTTACGGAAGAGCCCGCGGTCGTACCGCGCGCCCGGCGACGTCGAGACTACACGCTGCTCACCCTGCTGTTGCTGACGCTGGTGGGCGGGATTCTGCGATTCACCACGCTGGATAAGCCCAACATCTGGGGCGACGAAGCAGCCACCTATGGCCGGGTGGCGGGAACTTATCAGGAACTGCTCGATCAATTGGTCGATGCCTCCTTTCCGCCGCTGCATTACGAGTTGGAATGGTGGATCGGGCAAGGGCTCCCCTACTGGGGAACCGTGCAGACCGAGCCCGTCACGCTGCCGGATGGCACCGTCGTGCAGGAGAAGCATTTTCTCCCGACCCACCGTCTGATCCACGGGGGGATTCCGCTCTCTCCGGCCGCCCTGCGATTCTTGCCGGCCTTGGCGGGGACGCTGTTCATCCCGGCGATTTATTTTCTCTGCCGCCAGCTGTTCGGGCGGCGCGTATCGATCCTGACGGCCACGCTGGCGTGCTTCAGCGCGTATCTGCTGAATTATTCGCGCGACGCGAAGATGTACATGGAGTTCTGGCTGGCGCTGACGCTGCATGTCGGATGCCTGCTCTGGTGGCTGCGGACCCGGCGGGCGGCGCCGTGGGCGCTGTGGATTCTCAGCGGCGTGGCGATGGTCGGGCTGCACGCCAGCGGCTTTGTCATCATCGGGATCGACACGCTGATCTTCTTCACCTCGCCGCGGCAGCATTGGGCGCATTGGTTCACGATCGGCGGCGGGCTGGGCTGGCTGGCGATGTTGCCCATTGTCGGCGTTCGGGAGTGGCGCCGCCGCAAGCGGGAGCCGGACACGTCAAATGACCGGTGGGAACGATTCCTGCTGATGCCGCGCATCGCGTATCACCGGTTCCGCTGGCCGACGGTGTTGTTTTTCCTGGCCGGGCTTGCGCCGGTGTTTCTGACGGCATTCGGGCCGTACGGGTTTTACTCACAGTTTGACGGGCGCTACCAGCGGGTGACCGCCGACGGACAGCCGCCCATCGTCAGCATGAATGAGCTGGGGATCGGCTGGGTGGGGCCTTACAACGCCGGTCGATCGCTCGATGACTACGTGCTTTACACGACAAGCGCGTATCTGACCGCATGGGAGTGGCCGCGCGATTTTCCGGAGCTGGGGATCAACGATCGGCGCAATGTCGAAGACCGCACGTTCATCCTCTTGAGCACGGCCGTGGTGGGGCTTCTGGGGCTTCTGGCGATCGGCGCGGCGCCCTGGCGAAAATGGTTTTCGCCCGCGCGGGCACGCCTGGAGCGCATGACGCAAGACGGTCGCGTGTTGCCGGCCTTTGTGCGATGGCGTTCGCTGTGGATCGGGGCGTGGCTGGTCCTGATTCCTTACGCGATTTACGCTCAATCCGTGCCTTGGCCGGCGTCGCTGCCGGATGGAGTGGCGATGCTGGCGCTGAAGTCGCCCCCCACCGTTCGCTGGCCGCGCCTGCGCGTGCCGGTGACGGGGCAGGAATCGCTCTGGCACTTTTACACGCAAGGCGCCGGCCGCACGGAAATCGCGAAATTATCGACCGACGCCTGGCGGACCTATGCGGCGGCGTTTACGCGGGAGAACATCGCCTGGCCGACCTGCATTGCGCTTGCCGTGCTGGCGATTCTGATCCTGATGGGCCTGCTGATTCGGTGGCGAGCGATGTGGCGATCATCATTGCGGCTGGCGGGCGTGTGCGGGGTGCTGGCGGTGGGTGTTGCGGTGATTTCCATCCTGCCGCGGTTCGCCAACAACAGCGTCTGGATGCCGCGGTACCTGGGCATCGTGCTGCCGCCGTTTCTGATGTTGGTGGCGGTCTTGATCACGCGGCAGCCGTCGAAGTGGCTGCGCGGGGCGACGATCGCGTTGTTCATCGTCGTAAACCTCGCGCAACATGCGGCCCGGGTCTACGGCGACAGCGAACCGCCGAGCGACCTGATCGCGGCCGACGTCGTCCACTCGCAAAGCAAAACCACGGTGCCGAGCCAACCCGAAGTGCCGACGTTCCGGGCGTACACGGAGTTCGGTCGGTTTCAATCGAGCGAGCCCGGCGGCGGCACGCTGACGACCCCGGCCGGGCGATATTATCTGAGATACCTTTCCGGCAGCACGCTCCCTTCGACGGAGGTGCGTGAGGGAGTTTTTGAGCGGCACTTCACGCTTTGGCGCGGGCTGAGCCCGGCATGGATCGATCGCGATCTGAAGGCGTCGCCTCAGATCAAGACGTTCGTCGTCTGGCAGGGGTTGGACATGGGCGTGGTCGATCAGACCGACCCGCTGGCTGAGAAGCTTAAGGGGCGCTACAAGCGCGTGAAGGAAGAGCTCTGGACGGTGCGCGATCACTGGCGGTGGTACGACCGGTGGCAACTGCGACGCCGAACGTACGTGAAGATTGAAGGCGGCGAAGCACCCCCGCCACCGGCCAGGCCACAGCCCGCCAAACCCCAGGTGGCGAAGCCGGTGAAGGCCAAGCCGCACTGAGGGCAGGGTCGGGCAGCATCGCGCGGCAGCCGCCCGCGATTCGATTCAACGAATCGCGATACGTCCGCGCTGACCAAAACACGCCGATCAAACCACGTCGGTCAAAACACGTCGATCAAAATACGCCGATCAAAACACGCCGAAGTAATTTCCCGATTTGTGCTGGCCGTCGATCAGGGTGATGACCAGCGCGGCATCGTTGGCGGGCGTGGTTTGCGTCGCGCCGCTGGGCAGGACCTGGCGCAGGTAGTAGGTGCCGGCCGCCAAATTCGCGAAATCGAAGACGCCGTTCTTGCCGGTGGTTGCGGTGGTTTCCCCGGCATCGAGCAGGCCGTTCCGATTGGCGTCGATCCATACGGTGCGGCCGGCGATGCCGGTTTCGCCGCTGGTCCATTTGCCGTCATGGTTCGTGTCGTTGACCACATAGGCGTGAATCGACGCCGTGCCGGTGCCGGTGCTTGTCGGGGTTGGCGTAGGCGTTGGCGTCGGTGTCGGCGTTGGCGTGGGAGTCGGCGTCGGTGTGGGGGTAGGTGTCGGTGTAGGCGTTGGTGTTGGCGTGGGCGTTGGGGTCGGCGTTGGGGTTGGGGTGGCGATGACGCAGAAATCGTTGCCGCCGCGCGTGATGTTGTCGGAGATGGTGTCGACGAACGCCCCGCCGCCGGCCGGGCGGGTTTGCGTCCAGCCGTCGGGGACGATTTCGCGGATGGTGTAGGTGCCCGCGCCGAGTCCGGCGAAGATGTACTTGCCATTGCTGGCCGTCACCCGGGAGGGTTCGCCGGCATCGAGCGTGCCGTTGTGGTTCAGATCCAGCCAGACCGTGCGGCCGGCAATACCGAACTCGCCACTGGTCCATTTGCCGTCGCTGTTTTTGTCATTGACGACGTAGCCGCTGAGCGTGGAATTGCCCGCCGGCGGCGGCGGGATGACGGGAACGAACGGGAAGCCGCCGGTCGTGGTGGCATCGGAGCTGACGGTGAATGAGGGATCGTCCGTTGGCGCTTGATAATTGGAAGGCGTGCTGACGGGACGCACGGTATACGCGCCAACGTGCAAATTGCCGAAGAGGACAACGCCATTGGCATCGGTGGTGAGGACCGGCTCGGTGGGGTCTTGCAGGCTGTCGTTGTTCAGGTCGAGATAGACGCTGACATTGGCCAGGGGCGCTTCGCCGGCGTCCTGGATGCCGTTGGCGTTG
>JBQCCH010000142.1:0-4529 GCA_051962375.1 Tepidisphaeraceae bacterium | reverse complement strand
GACAGGGGGGTGGGGCGGCGGTCCAAAGGGAGGAGGCGATGGGGGTGGGGAGAGGGGGGTGGGATGAGTGAAGACGTGAAGACGTGAAGACGTGAAGACGTGAAACGGGGGTTCTACTGCGTATTTCGTACTGCGTAAGGGGAGTTTGGCGGGGTGGGTTGTGCGTTGCGGGATGGCGGTTTTGGTTGCGATAAGTGGATTGGCGGGGTGGGCAAGGGCCGTTGCGCTGGGGCGCGGGTGAAAATGTGGGGGGGCCTAGGCCGGGCCGGGGGTTATGCGAAAAAGCGAAAAACAAAATGGCAGGAACGGCCCGGGGGTGATTTTTTTACTTACGGCCGGGCGCGGGTGGGCATGCGGATCAGGCGGAGTACCTGCTCGGCGGTGCGTTGGAGACGGGGGGCGGCATGTTCGAGGGCATCGGCGAGGGTGGTGGGTCGATCGATGAGGGAAAAGGCGGCTGTGACGCCGAGCGCGTGGGCGGGCTCGATGCCGTCGCCGAGCGTCCCGGCCAGCACCACACACGGGACGCCGGCGCGCCGGCACCGCTCGGCCAGGGCGATCGGGGCTTTGCCCGAGAGGGATTGCGGATCGAACCGCCCCTCGCCGGTGATGCAGAGGTCGGCCCGGGCGATGCGGGTATCGAGCTGCAGGGCATCGAAGATGAGATCCGCGCCGCTGACGACGCGGGCGTTGAAAAAAGCCATCATCCCAAACCCGACCCCGCCGGCCGCCCCCGCGCCGGGAGAGCGGGCGAGGTCATGACGCTGGAGCCGGTCGGTGAGCTTGGCGAGATCGCGATCGAGCTGGTCGACCTGTTCGGGAGTCGCCCCTTTTTGCGCAGAAAAAACAGGGGAAGCGCCGTCGGGGCCATACAGCGGGTTGGCGACATCGCAGGCGACGACGAACTCGATGCCGCGGGTATCGATCGGCGAGAGGCTAAGGACCCGGCCGAGGTCGCCGCCGGTGAGTTTGCGGTCGCGGGGGCCGAGGATTTTTCCGGTCTGCATGCGGACGGCGGCGCCGAATCCCTGGGCGATGCCGATGCCCGCGTCGCAGGTGGCGCTTCCGCCGATGCCGAGGATGATTTTTCGCACCCCCCGGTCGGCGGCATGGCGGAGCAGCTCGCCGACGCCGAAGGTGGTGGTCCGGGTGGGATCGCGTTGGGAGTCGGGCAGCAGCCCAAGACCGGCGGCGGTGGCGAGTTCGACGACGGCGGTGGTGTGGTCGGGAAAAAAGCCGATCGGCGCCTGGACGCGTGTGCCGGGGAGCGGGCCGCAGACGTCGAACGATTCGAGGCGCCCGCCCACGGCGCGGGTGAGGGCTTCGGCGGTGCCTTCGCCCCCATCGGCCAGCGGACACCGATCGAGCTCGGCCTGCGGATCGACCGCCAGCACGCCGCGGGCGATCGCCTCGACGGCTTGCAGCGAAGTGAGCGAGCCTTTGAATTTGTCAGGCGCAATCAAAACACGCATGGGCCGCGGCCTTGGGTGGGGTTTGCAAATCGCACGTGCGTCGGCGGGATAGGTTACGGGAGGCGGGCGGGTTTCCCAACGGGTGGCCGAGCCGGGGCCTGGACGAGCCGGGCACGCGGGGCGAATAGGAAATCAGCGGGCGCTGTTTTATGATGCCGCCCCATGGGAGTGAGGGGCCGTTCCTGGAGAAACGCATGTCGAAGCCGAATGTGAATGTCGCTCTGATCGGTCAGAAATTCATGGGTCGCGCCCACAGCAATGCGTACGTGAGCGCGCCGCGATTTTTTGAACTGCCGGTGAACCCAGTGATGCACACGATCGTCGCCCGGGATTTGCCGAGCCTGCAGGCGTTCGCGGACAAGTGGGGCTGGGCCCGCGCGACGACGGATTGGCAGGCTGCCGTGACGTCGCCGGAGATTGACCTGGTCGACGTGACGACGCCGAACAACAAGCACCGGGATTTCGTCCTGGCGGCGCTGGAGGCGGGAAAACATGTGGCTTGCGAAAAGCCGCTGGCGGCGACGCTGGACGACGCCCGCGTGATGTGCGAGGCGGCCCGGAAGCATCCGAAGTGCAAGACGTTCGTCTGGTACAACTATCGGCGTGTGCCCGCGGTGGCGACGGCGTATCAATTGGCGCGGCAGGGGAAGCTCGGTCGAATTTATCACGTCGAAGCCTATTACCGCCAAGGCTGGGCGAGTTCGCCGGATATCCCGCTGATCTGGCGCTTCGACAAAGAGCAGGCCGGCTCGGGCTCGCTCGGCGACTTGGGGGCTCACATCATCGACATGGCCCGGTTCATCACGGGGGAAGAATTTGACGAAATCCGCGGCGCGATGAGCGAGACATTCATCAAGGAACGGACGATTCCGACGGACGCGGGCGGCGCGGGCATCGCCTCAGGGGCGAAGTCGGGCGGCGCGAAGGGGAAGGTGACGGTCGACGATGCGATCCTGGCGATCGGCCGAATGAGCGGCGGTGGGGCGTTCAGCCTGGAGGCGACGCGATTTGCCACCGGTCGCGAAAACCGAAACGGCTTGGAAATCAACGGCGAAAAAGGGTCGCTGCGATTTGATTTCGAAGATCTGAACAACCTCTATTTTTACGACGCGAGCGCCCCGGACATCAGCCGCGGTTGGACGAAAATCCAGACCAGCATGCCCGGCGTGCACGCGTACCAGCATGCGTACTGGCCGACCGCGCACCCGGGCGGGTATGAGCACGCCTTTGTGAATATGGCGGCCGATATCCTGCGGGTGCTGGGGGGCGAAGCGCCGGAAATCCCGCTGCCCGATTTCGACGACGCCTACCAGACGCAGCGTGTGCTCGAAGCGATCGAGCGAGCGGCGATCGAAGGGCGCTCGGTAAAGTTGTCGGACATCAAATAGCGGGGTTTTTCAGCGGTCGAGGCGGGGCCGGCGTGTGCCGAGGACGTGGATGAGGGTGCCGGCGACCAGCAGGCTGATGGCGACCGCGCACGCCCCGCTCCACCCGCGGACCGACCAGGCGATCGCCCCCGCGGCACTTCCGGCAGCGCCGCCGATGAAGCGGGCGACCATGTAGAGCGTGTTGACGCGGCTGCGGGCGTCGGGCACGAGGGCCATCACTTCAGATTGGGCGGCCACCTGCACGGATTGCACGCCCAGGTCCATCAGCAGCACGCCGACGATCAGGGCCGGGATGGTGACCCAGATCCACATGACGGCGAAGGCGGCCATCGTGGAGCATAGCGCCAACGTAACCGTGAACGCGGGACCGCGGCGGTCGGAGAGTTTGCCCGCGAGCGGCGCGGCCATCGCACCGACGACGCCGATGACGCCGAACAAGCCCGCTTCGGTGGCGCCGCGATGAAATTGTTGCTTCATCAAAAACGACAGAACGGTCCAGAAGACCGTGAAGCTTGCGAAGGAGAGGGCGCTGACGATTGAAGCGACCCACAGTTGCGGCTGTGTCCGCAAGAGGTGCAGGAGCGAGCGCATGAGGGCCGGATAGGTGAGCCGAAGGGAGGGCGCTCGATGCGGGAGCGTGGCTTGCAGGATGAGGGCCATCGCGAGCATGGCGGCGGCGGCGAGGGCGTACATGGCGCGCCAGCCGAGTTGATCGCCGACGAAACCGCTGAGCGTCCGCGCCAGCAGAATCCCGACCAGCAGCCCGGCCATGAGTGTGCCGACGGTGTGGCCGCGGCGCTCCGGTCGCGTGAGGTCGACCGCCAGGGGAATCAGCAGTTGGGCGCTCATCGCGGTGATGCCGACCAGGAGTTGCAGGACGATCAGGGCGGTCAATGAAGGGGCGAGCGCGGTCGCAACCAGAAATGCAACGCAGACGTACGACAACAGCAGCACGATGCGGCGTCGTTCAACGCGATCGCCGAGCGGCACGAAGAAAAAGATCCCCACGCCATACCCGACCTGCGATGCCGTCGACACCAGCCCGGCCTGCGATGCGGTGGCGTGAAAATAGCGGGCAAAATCGTCGAGAAGCGGCTGGGGGTAGTAAATATTCGCTGCCGCCGCCCCGCAGGAGGCAGCCATGATCCAGAGCGTGCGATCGGGAAGCGGGTCGGATTTCGGCGTGTCGATCGGGCTTGAATCAGTGGCTTCGGACGGCAACAGGTTAAGGCTCATGGCAGATCGGCAGTGTAACGGTAAATGAAAAATCGGCGTAGTCACCGCAGCGACTACGCCGATTGAGAAGGGACTCCCGTGTTCCGGAATCCACGCAGGTTACGCACTCATCGCATGCTCACGCGAATTTTCCGACAGACCAGGGCCATGATTTCCTTCGGCAAATTCTTCGATCATCTTCCGGTTGAATGCGGGAATATCGTCAGGTTTTCGGCTGGTGACCAACCCATGATCAACGACCACTTCCTCATCGACCCAGTTCGCCCCGGCATTTTTCAGGTCGGTCTTCAGCGATGGCCAACTGGTCATCTTGCGGCCCTTGACGGCGCCAGCCTCAATCAAGGTCCATGGCCCGTGACAGATGGCGGCGATCGGCTTTCCGGCGTCGACAAACGCCTTCACAAACGCGACGGCCGCTGTGTTCATGCGCAGC
>JBQCCH010000141.1:0-7548 GCA_051962375.1 Tepidisphaeraceae bacterium | reverse complement strand
GCGCGGGCGGGGGCGCTGATGGTGTAAGCTGCGTGCCGAACCCCAGCCAACCGCAGGGCCGGCGCGGCCGGGCTGGGGTTTTTTGTGCGACAAAGAAAACCCGCGTGTCCCGGAAGTACACGCGGCGTTTCCAATTGTCTTATGAGGTCGGTCCGCCGAACTAGTTCGAGCGACGCCGACGGAGGAAGCCCATCCCGCCGAGAAGCAGGAGCGACAGGCTCGCCGGCTCGGGGACGACCGCGCCGATGACGATCTGCGGCCCGCCGGTGGTGGGATCGCTAACGCCCTTCTTTTGTATGTAAGCAGTCGATCCCGCGGTGGAGGCAGCCTGCAGGATGTCATTCATGACGATCTGCACGGACTTCACGCCGGTCGGGAACTGGAGCATCAGCGTGCCATCGAACAGGCCGTTGCTGGTGTTGATCGGGTTGCCGTTGGGCGACAGCGTTCCGGGGCCGTTGAACGTGTAGGTGACGTGCTCGGGCGTGGAATACGTTTGGCCGAGGGTCGACCCCGAGAGCGAGGTGACGAACAGGGCACCGGCCTCCTGAACCTGGGCGCCAAGACCGAGGATGGAGAAGTCGCCGAACATGCGGATGGAGAACGAGGAGATGTCCTGTCCGTTGGAGGCGGCGAGCTTGAACGAGAGGCGATCGGAGGTCGTCTGCGCCGAGCCGTTGGAGGCGGAAGCGTAAAAATTGCTGGGGGTGAAGATAAAACTTGCACCGTTGACGGTCGGATCGCCGAAATATCCGTTATCAGACTGTCCGTTGGAGTAAGTGACAACGCCGTTGTTGCCCGACGGATTGCTCCAGGCCACTGCCGCCGACGCCACGGGCGCCAGGCACGCGAGCGCTAGCGCAGAAATCCCACCCAATAGTTTCCAAGACTGCATGAACTTCTCCCAACCCTAAAAAATGCGATCGTTCCGGGTGAAGCGTCCCCGAGCCGAGGCTCAGAACCGCCAGCCGCTACATTGCTTACGCGCCGATCACGGGAACGTTGCAAAAACCCGCAACGATTGCCGAGGTGCGACGCGCGAGCGTCAAAGATCGTCGATTTGCGGAAGCACGTAGCCGATGTCCCGCAGAGATGTCCTTAACGCCTGTACGATAAACCCATCCGGCGGCAGGGTCAAAGCAAATCCGCTATTTCGCGAAATTTACTTGACGTTCGATAAAGGCGGTTCGTTTCAGGTAGTTACGAGGCAAATCAGCCCATCCGGGGGTGAGGGTGGAATCCCCTAGGACAATCTGCCCGCGTGAAATTAGGTAGCTATCCGGAATCGTTTCGTGATAAAGTGAGAATCTACGGAACCTGGTTGGATCGCGCCGGTTGTTCTGCCGAAGAAGAGATCAGACCGAAGAGATTTTGTTGTCTGCTTTCGCCGGGCCGATGAAAAGGCTGCGGCGGACGCGCTCGACCAGGACTTGCTCAATGCCCCGAGATATCCCGATCGGTAACGGCCGACTGTTGTTGACGTTCGACCAGCGCTATCAGCTGCGCGACGTCTATTTCCCCCACGTCGGCCAGGAAAACCACGCCGGCAACGGCCCCTGCCGGTTCGGCATCCACACCACGATCCCCGGCACGGAACAGGGCCAGCTCGCCTGGACCCAGGACCCGGCCTGGACCATCCACCAGCGCTACCTGCGCGACACGCTGACCACCAGCGTGCAGCTGGATCACGCCGGCCTGCAGACGTCGCTCTATTGCAACGACGTCGTCGACTTCCACCGTCCCGTCTACGTGCGAAAAATCAAGGTCAAGAACCTGCACGACACGGACCGGGTCGTGAGCCTGATGCACCATCAGGACTTCAACATGTGGGGCCAAAAAGTCGGCGACACCGCGTATTACGACCCGGAATTGCGTTCGATCGTCCACTACCGCGGCAAGCGGTACATCCTGTGCAGCTTTTTCGATGGGTCGGAACAGCGCATCGACGAATACGCCTGTGGCACGAGCGGCTTCCACGGCGCCGAGGGCACCTGGCGCGATGCCGAGGACGGCCACCTGCAGGGCAACGCCATCGCCCAGGGCGCGGTCGACAGCACGATCAACCTCCACGTGCACGTCCCCGCCGACGGGGAGCATACGGCTTATCTGGTGATGATCTGCGCCGAAAGCCGCGATGAACTGCTCATGCTGCACAAGTGGCTGATGAAGCAGACGCCGCAAGGCGTGATCGATCGCACGACGGCGTATTGGCGGCTGTGGGTGGGCGGGACGAACATCAACTTCGGCAACCTGCCGAGCAAAGTGGTGGATCTGTTCAAGCGCTCGCTGCTGGTGGTGCGCACGCAGATCGACGACGACGGCGCCATCATCGCCGCCAACGACAGCGACTACCTGCACTTCAATCGCGACACCTACAGCTACATGTGGCCGCGCGACGGGGCGCTGGTGGCGGATTCGCTGGACCTGGCGGGTTTTTCCGACGTGGCCAAGCGGTTCTACACCTTCTGCCAGAAGGCGATCACCGACGAAGGCTACTTCTATCACAAGTACAATCCCGACGGCTCCCCCGCTTCCAGCTGGCACCCCTGGGTGCTCAAGGGCCGGCAAGTGCTTCCGATCCAGGAAGACGAGACGGCCCTGGTGGTGTGGGCGCTGTGGCGCCATTACTTCCGGTACCGCGACATCGAATTCATTCGCCCGCTCTGGGTCGACGTCGTCCAGAAGGCGGCCGACTTCATGTGTGATTACCGGGACCCGCGCACCGGGTTGCCGCTGCCGAGTTACGACTTGTGGGAAGAACGCTGGGGCGTTCACGCGTTTACCGTGGCCACGGTGTATGGCGGGCTGAAGGCGGCGCGGAATTTCGCGGTCTGCTTCGGCGATCGCGAAAAGGCCGAGCGCTACAACAAGGCGGCCGAAGAGATCAAGGCGGCCGCTTCGAAATACCTCTGGTCGGAAAAGCTCGGTCGCTTCGTGCGCCGGCTGGTGCCCAAAGACACCCCCACCCCGCCGGAAGACACGACCTACCAGGAAACGGTCGACCTCAAATCCTCGCAAGTCGCGGGCGATTACTACGAAGTCGACGAAGTGCTCGACGCCAGCATCTACGCGATCTTCAAGTTCCACTTGTTCGACGCCGACGATCCGCGCGTGGTCAGCACGATGAAGCAGATTGAAGAGCGCCTGTGGGTGAAAACCCGCGTGGGCGGCGTGGCGCGGTACGAGAACGATTATTACCACCGCATCAGCGACGACATCGCCAATGTGCCGGGCAATCCGTGGTTCATCTGCACGCTGTGGCTGGCGGATTATTTCATCACGCGCGCCAAGACGACGGCCCAGCTCAAGGACGCGTTGCCGATCTTCGAATGGACGGCCGGGCACGCGCTGGAATCGGGCGTGCTGTCCGAGCAGGTCAATCCGTATACGAATGAGCCGATCAGCGTGTCGCCGCTCACGTGGAGCCACGCCACCGTCGTTTCGACGGCCATCAAATACCTGGAAAAACTCGAGACCCTGCAGCGCTGCGACAGTTGCAACCAAAGCGTCTTCCGGCTGCGTCGGCGCGGCACGGTGGAAGTGAAGTCGCAGGCGGTGTTTGACCGCTATGAGGCGGGCTTTGAACTGGTGGGCGGCCGCGAAACCTACAGCACCGTCGGCACGTTCACCGCGGGCGAGCCGCCGCGCAAAGTGAGCCTAGCGATCGACGTCCGCGACTGCATCGGGTGCGAGATCTGCATCAATCACTGCACGCAGGGCGTGCTCAAATCGGTCGACGGCAAAGCGATGATCGACCTGCGCAAGCTGAACCAGTGCGACATGGACGGCGAATGCGTCGACGTCTGCCCCACCGACGTGGTCACGCTGGCGTTCGAAGATCTCACCAACGGCAACGGCAATGGCAATGGGCACACGCACCCGCGGATTGCCGATGCCGCGCTGGAAGGATAAGGCTCATCGGCCGCCCGGGTTAGCCGCCTCGGTTCGCCGTCTGAGTTCGGCGCCCGGATTCGCCGTCTGGGTTAGCCCTGCTGGTCGGTCCGCCATTTGACGAGCGGAAAATACTTTTCCAGGTTCGTGGCCGGCGTAGGCTGAATGAAATAGCCGCGATCCGTGGGGCTGGTGCTCGGCAGCGACGCACGGTCGACCGAGGCGGCATGGAAATCCTCGAACAGGATATTGGTCAGCCCCGTCGTATCGCGACGATTCAGCACATATCGCCCGTGCCGCGAGAGGATTCGGTTGCCGCCGTTCATCAGGTTCAAGCCGTTGCCGTCAAAGAGATAGGCGGTCTGGGCGGCGTTTTTGAACAGATTCCGGCGCACGGGCCGGCCCCAGTCGAGATTGCCGATCGGGCGTGAGGGCGTGTAGAGATAATACTCCTTGCTCACGTCCGTCCGCACGGGCCCGAAGGACGTGCCATTGATCGAATACGACAAATCCACCGCCAGCGGACGCGTGACCGCATTGCCGGGCGAAAGCACGACCGAAATCGCGCGATGCGCGCCGTCGAAGCCGTTGTATTTCAGGTCAGGCGTGCTGGGGCACATGAAGACGGAATTGCGTTCGTACGGAACGTTGTCGGTGTAGAACGTTGGAGCCGGCGCATTGGGTGCGGGGACGGCGGTGCGGATGTACTTGCCGTACATCAGCAGCAGCGGCCATTCGTCGAAGGCGGTCGTCGACCCGTTGGCGTAAATCCCCGAGGGCATGACGACGTTGGCATTGTCATTCGAGTAAAGCAGCGTCGCCTGGCCGATCTGGCGGAGGTTCGACAGGCACTGCACCGTCAGCGCTTGCCGCCGCGCCTGATTGAGGGCGGGGATGAGAATGCTGATCAGCAGTGCGATAATGCCAATGACCACCAGAAGTTCGACGAGCGTAAAGGCCATCTTCCGACGCGGCGCGGCCGGGCAATGCGGTGCTGGTTTCATAATGTACTCCTCCTCAACGCCCGTACGCGAGCCATCCGCCACGAGCTGATTCAACGATCTGATCCGTCTGACCACCGACATGAATCCACCGGAGTTCCTCGAAAGAAACCGTTAGTAGATCGTGGTAACTGTAACGCGTCGCGGGCGCCGAAACAAGACAATTTTTGGGCCATTCGTCGAGTTGCGGGCGACGGGGCGCCCTCGCTCAATGGGAAGCGGACGCCCGCCTGGGCGCTATATCGATCCCCCTACAGCGCCGGCGGGAGGCCCAAGTCGTCTTCCAAGGTCGCCAGGCACTCGCGTTCGAGCGCGCTTGGACTTTGGGCGAGACGCTGGCGAATCACCGACCGCACGGCCGCGATTTCTGCGGGGCTCGCCTTGGCCAACGCCGACGCGATCGACTCCAGCGCCCGCACAGCCGCATCCGGGTCGATCGCCGCGTCGTCCGACAGCTCAAGAAACAGCGCCTGATCCACGATCGCGTTGGCGAGTGCATGCATGGGTTTTCTCCGATCCCGCGTTCCACGACGGTGCCCGAGCCGCCGCTTGCGGCAATCGACAGCGGCAGGACCCGATCAGTCCGCTGCCAGCGTACAGTGCAATCGCGTGACGGTTCCATCTTTTCGCCACACGCGGATCGGGTAAATCCCATCGGCGGCAGAGAAGACGACCGCCCAGGTTTGACCCGCCCCAGTTTGATCCGCCCCAGTTTGATTGCTGGGTTCAGCCATGGAATCGAAGAACAACCCGGGCGGCACGCCCTTGAGCCCTCGCATGATCTGCCGCTCGAACGCACGGCGATGGCGCCAGCGCTTTAGGAACGACGACGGCAACTGCACCGCGGGATCGGCCACGGCAATGACGCCGCCATCGATGGAAAAGTCGACGGTTTCGGCTTCCGTGCCCCCCTCCGCACCGACCATCGACAACGCGGCGATGTATTCGCCACCGTCATGCGAGACGACGGTCGCCTCGATCGCAAAGCGGCCATGGGTGAAGCGCGCGATCGCCGTTCCGCGCGGCGGATAGTCAGCATCACCGACCGTAACGCGGCCGTCAGTCACGCAAAGCGTTCCTAAATGGATGAGACGTTCTTCCACTTTGCTCCCATCACCGCCCCCCATCCCGTTCAGTGCCCGGGGCGGCACATCGCAGCGGGTGGCTATCCGGCGGGCGTCCGACGATGACCAATTCCCGCTCTTTGAACCCATCCTGGAAACGCGGGACGTCGATCACCCGACTGGCTTCCGGCAACTTCGCTTCGTCGCCCGACCAACAAGCATACAGTTCCACCGATGACTGGGCCTCAAGGGCAGAACGAACGTATTGCTCAATCGCATGTCGACTCGCGTCGGCCGCTTCCATCTCCTCCCGATCGTTTTCCAATTGCGGATACTGACGCCCGTACTGAAAACCGCATCCGCAACCCTCGTAAGAGCCGGCATAGTAAACATACGGCTTCGAGAAATGTTTCTTCACGATCTCGTCAAAGGGCCGTACTTCAATGACATGGAACGCGGGCTTGTCGGCGTCGAACGGCAGCGTTCGCAGCGGCACTTCTGAGGCGATGTAAATGGCCATGCACATAGGCGGATAATCTACCGGCTTAGCTGTCGAACGGGGTAGCGAACGCTGAGGGCACTCGGTCGCGCATTGCCTTTTCCTCATGCCAACCGATGCCGGACACCATCGGATCACTCGCCAGCACGCGATGCAGCTCGGCCAACAGCGATGCGAATTCGGACTTCCCCGCAGGGCTGAACCGCTGCCACCATGCCCATGAGCCGTGGTGAACATGAGCAAGCCACGGGCCGGTGGGAGTGCCCCGGCTTAAGCCAATCCAGAATGTCCTGCGCCGTCTGCGAACAAATACGACCACCCCCCAATCCTCCTGGCAAAGCTCGCCGTCCACTTCAACGCCGGGCACCTTCCGCAACAACTCAACGAACCACCCCGCCCCGCGTGTCGCGAGCACGCCCTCCTCATCCGAAACGGGGACAAACGCCGCGGGGTGTTGGAAGGTGACGGAGGTCCGCATGATTCCGGAGAGGCTACGCGACATCGTTCACTGTCAGAGGCCGGTCAGTGATTAATTTGTCCTGAGCATTTCCCCCGCCAAGGCCGGTCTATTGTGGCGTGGGGTTATGCAATTCATCGGTCGCCGCAGTCGATCCCACTCACTGATTCGCCCCTGACATCGAAGTGGTCATTCACGATACCAAGGACGCGGTCATGCATTTCGTCCGATCCATTGGGCAGGATAACCCTTGAAAGGTCGTCGTGATCTTCATCAGGATGAACCTCCTTCTCGCCGTAACACAAAAGTGAAAATTGCTTTACATTCGAATGTCTGATCCAACAGGCGTCAAAGAAGTACCCTTCGTCGAACATCAGATCGCGTATGATCTGCCTTCTCGCCCCCGCGCTCAATTGGTGACCCTTGAGAAGCTCGTTAAGGCAATGAATTTTGAGCATCTGGTGCCGCTCGACGAGTTGGTCATATAATTGGGCATTCGTATAGGTTACTAGAGTCGCCACGTTCCCTCCCTAATCGTAAATCGCAACGCCGTTCAATGGCCGGGGCCGGCCGGTAAACACAAACCGCCTGCATGGCCCGAGCGATCCCGCGCCGGCGCCGATCCGGTGCCGCGGG